>NZ_JAEQCB010000057.1:0-36340 GCF_020738785.1 Microcoleus sp. PH2017_05_CCC_O_A
GTCAAAACTGTCAGCAGGCGATCGGATTCGCCGATCGGCGCACTCTTAAGATTGATTCCAATTGCTTTGTAAGTTCGAGTCACTAGATTATAGATTTTAGATTTACAACGGCACTCTTATACGAATTAATTTTGAGGTATGTTGTTGCGCTTTAGCGCTCTTTTCTTAGATATATGAAAGAGCGCTCAAGCGCAACTACGTACCTTTCCATCACTAATGACTAGGAATTAATTTTGAGGTATGTTGTTGCGCTTTAGCGCTCTTTTCTTAGATATATGAAAGAGCGCTCAAGCGCAACTACGTACCTTTCCATCACTAATGAGTCTGATTTAAATTATCCCGCTGGCGGATTAATTCCGGGCCGCGAGAAGTCCCCAAACGAGTCGCACCAGCCACGATCAAATCTATAGCTTGTTCGTGAGTGCGAATTCCTCCGGCCGCTTTAATACCAACTCTTCCCTTAGTAAATTCCTTCAACAACCGTACATCTTCAACTGTCGCCCCACCAAAAAAGCCCGTGTTAGTTTTGATATAAACGGCGCCCGCCTCCATGCAAAGCTCAGCCGCTAATTGTTTTTCCTCATCAGAAAGCATCGAGCATTCGATAATCGCCTTGATAGTTAGTCCGGTTTCTTCGCAAATTTCGGCCAATTCCCGGTGAAATTCGTCGCTTTTTCCGGCTTTCAACAATCCTAAATTGACCGAGACATCTAACTCAACGGCTCCGCTGTCTGCCGCTTCTAGAGCTTCGTAGAGTTTGACTGCTGATGTGGTTGCTCCCGTGGGAAAACCTATGACTGTCGAAACTTTTGACTTTGTGCCGTGCAGAAGACTTACCGCTTGTCGCACGTAGGCGGGATACACGCAAACTGTGGCAAACCCAAATCTTTCTGCTTGTTGGCAGCAGTGTTCTACTTGCTCGGGAGTGGCGCCCGGATCGATGAGGGCGTGGTCGATATAGGGGGCAATATCGATATCTGGCCCTTGTGCAGCCATTGCTATTTTTTCTCCGAAGCAACTACATCTTTATTATGTATCGAATTTACCAATTCTTAACTTGCCTCAGGCTCTGAGTTGCTGCTCAGACCAACTGTTGTGGGAAGTTTTTCATCCATTTATGATAAAAAAAATAAATTTTAGTATCTGCCTTTAGATACATTTTTAATCTTTCTTTAGGTATACTTTGTTAAAAGGAGTTGCGGTAGAGCCTGCGTCAGCTACCCTAGAGCAGAGCCTGGTAGCAGTCACTGTTTTTACTCCGATTAGTGCTTTAAAAACATAACAGCCAGTGCCAAGCATGAATCATTTAGAACTCGAACAAGAAATTGGAAAGATGGCTAGAGCGATGATGACTCGCAATAGCTTAATTGGTAAAGATTTGATTGCAGATCTCAGAGGGCGGCTGTCAACAGACAGCGTAGCTGCTTTGATGATTGTCAGTATTGAGCGCTTGATTTGGTCTGACTGTGAGTCGGTGATCTGGAGTTTGAGTTATTTGATTCCTGCTGATGTGATGGAAGAAATTCGCCGCATTACGGCGCTGGTTGTTTGCAAGCGCTTGATGGGCAAGGGTTTTGTGCTGGGGAAGGATTTTAGTATTGATGCTTCAGGCAGGTTGCTGTTGAGCGAGACTGCTCAAACAGCGGTTGTGGTTGCTTGAATTGGGTAAGCAGAAGTTGGATCTATTGGCACTACGAGATTTGCACTTTTAGTGTAATTGCAAACCTAATTTTGGATGGGGTAATAGTTGACAGTTGACAGTTGACAGTTGACAGTTGACAGTTGACAGTTTGAGAGCGACCTCTACCCTTAAGTCCGAGGATTGGAGTAATGAATAGTCTGATTTTAAGATTTGCAGCAGCTCCAACCAGTGATGAGTGTGGTTAGCTAAAAGAGCATTTGATGAGAGGAAAATAGTCGGTTTCAACTGTCAATCGTTGAGGTTGTTAATGGCTGTTTGTACGGGCGATCGCCCTGTATCAAAATTTTCTGATTTGTAGTCAAATTACAGTTTAACTCCGGGCATTTTTCGTGTAGAATCATCCCTAAGATAGATGCGAAGTATTATGAACTTAATTCAAAACTTGGAAGCGGCTTGGTATTATCATCTGGGTTCGCGCCACCTCGAAGCTAACGATCATGATAGTGCTCTGGCGAATTTTGACAGAGCTGTGAACTTGCAATCGGATCATTATAAGGCTTGGTTCGGGCGAGGTATGGCTTTGGGCAACTTAGAACGACACTTAGAGGCGCTTTCAAGTTTTGATGAGGCCTTGGCGGTGCAGCCGGATGCGAGCTTTGGCTGGCACAACCGGGCTATTGCTTTAGGAAAGTTGGGCCGCTTTTTGGAGGCTCTTAACAGTTTTGACAGGGCTCTGGAGTTCAACCCATATGCGGCGAGTATTTGGCACAACCGGGGACTTTTGCTAATTGATATGGGGCTTTACCAGAAGGCGGTTCTGAGTTTCGATCGCTCTTTGAGTTTGCAGCCAGAGGCGCCTTGGGCGTGGTACAACCGAGGGAATGCTCTGTTAGAGCTAAAACTTTACTATCAGGCGCTCAACAGTTTCGATCGCGCGATCGAGTTTAACCCAGATGATGCCAAGGCTTGGTACAATCGCGGTCTAGCTGCCAACTCCATGGGACTTTACAAGCAAGCAGTGGCTAGTTTTAGTCGATCGATCGCTCTGAAACCGGACAGAGCCGAAGCTGTAGGCGAGCGACGAATTGCTTTGCAAAAATTAGTCGGCTTAAATCAGAAAAATGCCAAGTTCACTCCCACATCAGAGTGTATCTTTGAGGATTATTTGATTTGGTACAATCGGGGTGTGGAATTGGCGCGGCAAGGTAGCTATTCAGAGGCGATCGCTTGCTATGAAACTACCTTAGAAATCAATCCTAATTTTGCTAACGCTTTTTACAATCAAGCTTGCTGTTATGCGCTGCTGGGCTTTGCTGATTTGGCCCTTGACAATTTGCAGCGGGCTGTGGAATTTATGCCTAATTTATACCGAGAGCTAGCTGTAGCTGACTCCGATTTAAGCTGTATTTGGAAACAAGAACGTTTTGCAGCACTGATCGAAGGTTGAGAGGTCAGTTGACAGTTGACAGTTGTCAGTTGACAGTTGTCAGTTACGTTAAATCGAAATTATAGCGCAGTGCGAGCGTCTCGCTCGCGAGCTGTACACTACTCGCGAGCGGGGACGCTCGCACTGTAAAAAAAATGCTTTTTCCAAAACTGAGATGCTCCCCTAATATTGTTTCCGGTTGCATCGGTATTGTTTAATCCGCCAACAATCAACAATCAACAGTTAACAGTTAACAGTTAACTGTCAACATCATTTCGGTGTAACCAGAATTGATATAACTAACCAGAAAGAATTGGTTGAAAGCCCGCCCGCCGGAGCGGGAGAAATTAAAATCAGACTATTCATTACTCCAATACTCGGACTTAAGGGTAGAGGTTATTCTCAAACTGTCACAGGTCAACTAAGAGGGCAGGCACGCACCATCCACTGCCCCTACCAAAGATCAACTGTCAACTGTCAACTGTCAACTGTCAACTGTTGAAGTTCTGGGCGGTTGATTTTACGCAAAAAAAAGCTCGCGTTTCGGGCGAGCTTTTGTGGTTGGGCGAGGGAAATTTAGATCGCCCTCAAGAATGTTTTTGCTATCTATCTCGATCTATCGCACCGCAACTCTGATCGAGGATTTAACTGGCCTGTTGGCAACTATCAGCACCTTGTAGGTGCCAGACTCGGGGAGTTGAGCAAAAGTTTGACCTTCGCCTTGATCTAGGAGTTGTCCCGATGGAGATTCGATCGCCACATCGAGATTTTTGTTGCTAGCATTCACGGTGATTGTCTGTCCCTGTTTTCCGGGAACTGTCAGGGGCTGGATTTGGTAGCCGGACATTTTGAGCCTAACTGTGGCTTCTGTTTCCCCGTATGCTATGGGAAGTGCGCGATCGGGCCTATAAGTCCACTTGGCGTTAAAGTCGCGTTCGAGTACGAAGGCGCTAGTCTCACCTTTCGGAGTAACTCGCACGCGATAAATGCCGGACTCTGGCAACTGACCTATCCACTGATTGTCACTTTTGTCAACAACTCCCAGATTTTGACCGTTGGGGCTGTACAGTTGGGCTGTCAGTTTTCCCGCCCACAGCGAGAGTGTGAGTTCTCGCCCTTTGACGCCTTCAAAAATATAGGTGGTTGGTTGGCTGATGGTGGCTCGAATTTCCGAGGTTGACATTCGCTCGATCGGCTCTAGCTTCGCAACCGGGGCTGGGGTAACTGATGTTGGCTCGATCGGTTCTTGCTTAGCAACTAGGACAGAAGTAACGGGTGTATTAACAGTTTGTGTAATTTCCGCAGCGGCCATCCGCTCGCTCGGTTCAAATTTGGGGGCTACAGGGCTGGCAAATACGGATTTTGCCGTCATCATGAGTAGCATTCCAGTCAGTAAAATTAGTTTTTTCATGTCGCACTTGGCAGGGGTAAGGAGTTGTATATGGTTACTTGTGTTTGCCTGTTTGCACCGGATTAAGTAGGCGCGATCGCGATCGGCTACAGCAGTATAGAGGATACCTGAATTTCCCGTACTTGCACCAAACCTACTGGTAGCAAATTTACAATGCGGGAGCTAAGTGGTAGCCTCAGTTTGCCGTGACATTTTAATCATACTCCTGACAGCATAGTATCGGTGAAAATATTAGTAATTTGGTCAAGGAAAATTAAAGCTTTTATCGGGGAGTTGGCCCCAAAAAATGCCAACGCCCAAAAAACCCGGTATCTTCGCTCCGGGATTTAGCTTGCTACTAGAAAACCGCTATCACCCGCAGGGGGTGACGGTTTCTACTGTTAGCTGTTGCGGGCGATCGCACAAACTCTATTTTGTAGAGAGCGCTTAGAGGCGAGTAGCGTTTCTCCAGGCGGGTTTAGTTGCGATTTTTGTGCAAAACCGGGCTTTTACAGCGAGGTTTATTTGTACTAGGAACCCGACAGAATCTTTAGGTAAGCTTCTACTGTGTTCGACAAGCCCATTTCTAACGCTTCCGCAATTAAAGCGTGACCGATCGAGACTTCTAGTATATCAGGAATAGAGCAAAACTTAGCTAAATTTTGCCAATTTAGATCGTGTCCGGCATTCACTCCCAAACCTACAGATTGAGCCGCTTTAGCTGCTAAAACATACTGTTGAAAAACAGATTCTACATTCCCTTCACGAAAAGCAGTTGCATAGGGTTCCGTGTACAGCTCTACTCGGTCTGCTCCAACTTCTTTGGCTAGGGGCATGAGAGCAGCATCTGCGTCCATAAACAAGCTGACTCTGATGCCGTTGTCTTTTAATTTTTCAATAATTGGTAACAGGCGATCGCGATTTTCGGGAATATCCCAACCGCTATCCGAGGTGAGCACGTCTGGAGCGTCTGGCACTAAGGTACACTGAGCCGGTTTGACATCGCAAACTATATCCATAAATGGCGGCTGAAACGGATTTCCTTCGATGTTGAACTCGACGGTTAGCATTTTGGCTAATTCGTAAACATCGGCAGCTTTGATGTGCCTTTCGTCGGGGCGGGGATGGACTGTGACGCCGTGGGCTCCGGCGGCGATTACTGTTTTTGCAGCTTCGGTAACGCTGGGAATGCCGATATTTCTAGAGTTTCTGAGGAGGGCGATTCTGTTGATGTTGACGCTGAGTTTTGTCATGGGATGTTAATATTTAAGGTTGCTGCTACTATATTAATCGCTTTAGGAACGAAATCTTTAGCACTTTAGGTTATAGCGGTTCTCAAAAAGATTCGCGGACGTTGTTGGGCTTGGGCCCTCTAGGTTTAATAGGATATTCTTGCACAAGATTGACAGTATATTGCTACAATCCTAAATTTTATGCCAATTGTTAAAACTTTCATATTACCTTGATAAACTGGTTTTACCGTTTTCGCGATCTGCGTGGCAAATTGCAGTGCCTTGTCGGTCATCTCTGGGTCGAAACGGCAGTCCTGTTTCCCTAATTTTGAGAATTGGTATTAGAGTATAATAGACCTCTTACAAAAATCGGAAAACACCCGGAAATTATCTGCGTTTATCTGTGTTGCATCTGTCTGACATCTGCGGTTGAAGGATCGAAGATATTGTAGGGTGCGTCAGCGAGGAGCCTAATTTTTAGGTGGGGAGCCAGAAGTGGCTGACGCACCCTACTACTAATTTTGAGAATTGGTATTAGAGTATAATTTCGCTTCTGCCTGCGGTAATGTATCTGCAAAAAAAGCCTCGGCTGTTTGCTGTTTTGCTGCTAAATCTTCCAGATTGGCAATGCAGAAAAGCGGTGTGACGCGATCGACTATTGCGGCCGGAAAATCTCGGGTGAAATATTTGAGTTTAAAGTCGTATCTGTGGGGACGGTAGATCGTGCCCAAGAGTTCGATCAAGGGTAAAAGCGTCCAGTTGTGATAGTTGCCGATCGCATCTACTAAATGCCCGCGATATATCTCTTTTTTGACCAGAGGTTGCAGCAAATCAAAAAGAATTTTGATTTCGTTGAATCTGGCTTGCATTTGGGAAAGATGCTTGTTTGTATCCAAATGAGGCGGTACAATTAAATTGGCTTTGTCAAAAGCGATTCCCTACGGGATAGCTTCGCTTCACGGGACTTTCCCGTGTCTCTCGATTTCCAGAAATTCGTTGCGGCTGCTGCGCCGGAAAACGGCAAAATCAATTAGCAAGAACGGTGGGGTTTCTTTGAGCCGCCAAAAGCACTGGGATTGACCGTGCCAAGCAGGTTATTGAACTCGATATTTGAGTTCGATTTCACCAATTTCGGCGATAGTTTTTTCGACAATCTCAAACGCTTGTTCGACACAGTTATCTGCAACCACAACTGCAATATCGAGGTCTGACCATTCGTCTGTGTAGCCGTGGGCTGCTGAACCTCCCTGCCACAAAGCGAGAACAAAATCTAAAGGTTGTAGGGTTGAAACAATCTTGTCGAGAATGATTTGTCTCATGGGATCAAGCTATAGTTTGAGTTTTCCTTGGCTTCGACAAGTTTAACAAATATCGCGGGTTGAGATTGCTGGGGAACTGTTACGATCGCAATTGCTAATGTGTCCGGTTGGGTGCTGCTGCGGAAATTTAGATGGGAAGTGGCGAAGGAGAGCGGTATTTTTGGGGAAAGTGCGATCGCCCGCCAAGTAGGCAGAGGCATAATTAGTTAGTTGAAATACTCCCCGACCGTCGCGGACGGGGATTCTTCACGCTTCACCGACAGATACTACCGAAATAGTTTTACTCCGTCTCGACGTGCATTTAGAGTCGTGGCGATTCCCCATCCCGACTTTATTTATATTCTTGGCGGCATTCTCGTCGCGGTCGTGTGTAGCCCCGCAATTTACGCACTGCACTGACCGCACTTTTAAGTCTAGCTTGCCCCATTTGTATCCACATTCGGAACAAACTTGGCTGGTCGGTTCCCAACGACTAATTACTACAAACTCTCTGCCGTATTTGACCGACTTAGCCTCGCAAAATACTCTGAATTGTCGCCAACCCTGAAGGCTGATTGCCCTAGAAAGTTTGCGGTTTTTCATCATTGCCGACACATTCAAGTCTTCTAAGATGATGGCTTGGTTTTCGCTGACCACTTTAGTCGATAGCTTGTGCAGGAAGTCTTGGCGCGTGTCCGCAATTTTGTTGTGCGTTTTGGCTCTTTTAATCCGAGTCTTTTCCCAGCCTCTGGAGCCTTTTTCTTGTCGGCTCAACTTGCGCTGCAACTTCCTCACTTTGCGGTCAATCTTTGTGTAGATTGGGCTTTCAGCTTTTGTGCCATCACTCATGAACGCGAAGGTTTTTATCCCCAGGTCAATCCCAATGCTTTGGTTTTTAGGATTGATATTGACTGGTTCGATCTCGACCACGAAACTGAGAAAATAACGGTTGGCACAGTCTTTAATTACTGTTACAGAACTAGGTTCAGACGGCAGTTCTCTTGACCAAATTGGATTTACACTCCCAATTTTTGCCAAGTAAACCGTTTCATTGTTAATTGAAAAACCGCCGCGAGTTAGTCTTGCCGATTGCTGATTGGTCTTTTTCTTAAACCTGGGACTGCCTAACTTTTTGCCTTTGGGCTTGCCATTGAGAGAGCTAAAAAAGTTTTTATAAGCAACACCTAAATCGGCGATGGACTGCTGCAATGGTATTGCTGAAACTTCTGACAGCCAGCACCTTTCTTCAGTCTTTTTCGCTTCAGTGATAAGCAATTTCTGCAAATCTCCGTTGCTTGACAATTTGGAGGAAGCCTTGCACAAAGCCAACGCATCGTTCCAAACTACCCGGACGCAGCCGAACAACCGACTTAAGCTTTGTCGTTGCTGGTTTGTTGGGTAGAATCGGTAGCGATATCTGGCTTTCACGTTGAGGTGCTATAGTTGGTCTGTTGCTCAATTATACATCGGTGCGCTCAAGGTGAAAACTCTTCTTCGCAAAGAAAGGCACAGCATTACGGATCTGAAAATTCACTTGGTCTGTGTGACCAAATATCGTAGGTCGGTATTTACTGCCAACAGCCTTGCGGTGATTGAAGCGTCGTTTAGGGATGTGGCTAAGAAGATGAATTTTCAGATTCGAGAGTTTAATGGAGAAAGCGACCACATCCACGCTTTGATCGAGTATCCTCCCAAGCTATCGATTTCTGCTATGGTGAATGCACTCAAGGGCGTTTCTAGCAGGAAATATGGACAAGAGGGGTTTCCAAAGCCTTGCGGGAAAGAAGCTTTATGGAGTCCTAGCTATTTTGCTGCTTCTGTCGGAGGAGCGCCACTGGAAGTCCTCAAACGCTATATCCAGAATCAAGAAAAGCCGTCTTGAAAGACGGGGCTTTAAACCCATTTCTTTGGTAAGCGCGATCGCCCGCAATTGAAAATCAGTCTTAAATTCTCACTCATCAGAAACCTGCCCGATGTCAGGTAACATGAGAAAGGATTAATTTTTAACAGCGCGGCATGGCTACTATTTGGGAACTCGACTTTTACAGCCGTCCAATCCTAGACGAGCGAGAGAAAAAAAAATGGGAAGTGTTGATTTGCGAAAGCCCGCTGAATGTAGGCGACAAGGCAGAATCTCTGTTTCGCTATTCGCAATTCTGCCCCAGTACAACCGTGAATTCCCTGTGGCTGGCTGGTGCAATTAAAGATGCGATCGCCTCTGCACCGAAACCACCCGAAAAAATCCGCTTTTTTCGCCGCCAAATGGCGAACATGATTACCAAAGCCTGCGAGGAATTGGATATTCCCTCAGCCTCCAGCCGCCGCACCCTCGCCCTCAGCCTGTGGCTGGAAGAACGGATGCAAGACGTTTATCCCGCCGAACCGGGTTATCAGCCGGTTGTGAACCCCACCGTTCAATTTGTACCCGAAACGCCCATAGCGCTGCCGGATGCCTTAATCGGCGAAAAATGGTCGTTTGTGAGTTTGCCGATCGCAGCTTTTGACGAAATGTCCGAGTGGGATATTGGATTTGGCGAAGCTTTCGGACTCCCGATGACACGCCTCGCCCCGGAAACACAAATTCCAGGATTAATCATCTACTCATCGAGAGCAACGGCTTTAGCAGGTTGGATGTCGGGTTTGGAATTAGCTTTTCTCAGATATGATAGCGCCCCTATCCCTAGGCTGGTATTAGATACGGGAGCTAACGATCGCTGGATTATAGCTAATCTCAGAGACTCAGCAACTGAGAAAGAAGCGAAAGGATTTGAAGCGGCGAAAAAGCAAGCAAAACAAGTACATTTTTTAGCAATTCAGTCGAATCCACAATCGGAATCTTTTGCAGGATTTTGGCTGCTGCACGAACTAACTAATTAACTAACTAATTAGTCGATCCCTTGGCAATAACCGATCTGGCATCGGTCGCAAAAATTTGGTAATTGGTAATCGGTAATTGGTAATTGGTAATTGGCAATCGGTAATTGGTAATTGGCAATCGGTAATTGCTTCCAATGACAAATGACAACCGACAAATGACAACAGTCAACTACCAACTGCCAACTGCCAACTGTCAACTGTCAACTGCCAACTGTCAACTGTCAACTGTCAACTGTCAACTACAACAATGACCAATCACCAATCAGCAGAACAACTGCTAGAATTAGCCACCAAAGCAGGTGCCGAAGCTGCTGAGGTATTGGAATCGCAATCGCTCTCGCGGCCGGTCTTTTTTGAAGCAAACCGCCTCAAACAGCTAGAAACTGCCCAAGCAGAAGGCATTGCGCTGCGGCTGTGGCGGGACGGGCGGCCGGGTTTGGCGGTGGCCTACGGGCCCGTGGAACCGCAGATTTTGGTCGATCGCGCGATCGCACTTTCGCAACTCAACGAACCGGAAACCATCGAACTCGGCACCGGTGAGAAAGTTGTTTATCCCGATCGCGGAGTGTCAATCCCAGCCGAACAGCTAGTAAACTGGGGAAAAGAAGCGATCGCGATCGTCCGCGAAGCCTATCCCGAAAGCCTCTGCACCGCCGAACTCGACTGCGAAATCGAAAGCACCCGCTTGCTGAACACCAGAGGCTTGGATTCTAGCCACACCGACACCACCCTCAGCGGTTATTTGTCAGCAGAATTAGTCCGCGGCGAAGATTTCCTCAACATTTGGGATGGCGAAACCGAACGCGGCACTCTCGACTTAACCACCAGCGCCAAGCGCGTTTTGCAGCGTTTGGAATGGGCGAAAGAAAATGTAGCCCCCGCCACGGGCCGCGTGCCGGTACTGTTTACAGCCAAAGCAGCCGATTTGCTGTGGGGGACTGTCTGTGCGGCGTTGAATGGTAAACAGGTACTCGAAGGCGCTTCTCCTTGGAACGATCGATTGGGCCAACAAGTAACATCGCCCCTTGTCACTCTCTCGCAGCAGCCGGATATCGGGCCCTATAGCTGTCCTTTTGATGACGAAGGTACTCCCACTCGGGCGATCGTCTTTATCAACAGCGGAGTATTGCAGCTATTTTATACCGATCGCACCACCGGTCGAGCCTTGGGAAGCGGCACCACCGGCAACGGATTTCGCCCCGGTTTGGGCAGCTATCCAACGCCGAGTTTGTTTAATGTTTTGATTAAACCAGGAGAGCGATCGTTAATTGACTTAATCACTCAATTAGACGACGGCATTGTCATCGATCAAATGCTCGGCGGCAGTGCCGGAATTTCCGGCGATTTTTCAATTAACGTCGATCTCGGCTACAGAGTCAAAAAAGGTCAAATAATCGGCAGAATCAAAGACACCATGGTAGCCGGCAACGTCTACAGCGTCCTCAAACAATTGGTAGAATTAGGAGGAGACTCCGAGTGGAACGGTTCTTGCCACACACCATCTGTAATTGTAGAGGGATTGTCCGTCACCGGCAAAAACTAAATTCATGGGAATTGGGCAAACAGGGCATACGGCATTGGTAATCGATAATGGGTAATCGTTCATAGTTAATAGTTAGTGGTTAGTGGTTAAGCCCAAGTGCATTTAAATTGTGCAGTCAAGTTTGATAAAATGCTTGTGGGTGGGGTGCATCTGGTTTTAACAAATATGTTTGTAGGGGCGAAGCATGACCGCAGTCAATATGGGATTATAACTAATAATTTATATGCGGTCATGCTTCGCCCTCCCCAAAAGTGAGTGAGATGCACCCGTGTGGTGGCTCCCAGAAACCGCCCAAAAAATACAATTAAGATGCCCAACAGCTTAGTAGTTAATAGTTAGTGGTTAGTGGTTAGTGGTTAGTGGTTACTTGTGAGGAGTTTTTCTAATAAAAAATAACCAATTCCCAATTCTCAATTCCCTGTTTGGCCAATCCCTTCGCTCCGCCCAATTCCCAATTATCCATTCCCAATTCCCAATTCCCAATTCCCCATTCCCCATTCCCCATTCCCAATTCCCCATTCCCCATTCCCAGACATAATATGCGTATTTGTTTTATCGGCGACTCTTTTGTCAATGGTACAGGCGACCCCAAATATCTTGGTTGGACAGGACGTGTTTGTGCGGCAGCCAGCGGGCAAAGACAGGATATCACCTACTATAATTTAGGAGTGCGGGGAGAAACCAGTACGGATATAGAAACTCGGTGGTTCAGCGAAATTTCTTGTCGCTTACCTCACTACTGCGACGGCAGAATAGTATTTTCCTTTGGCGTCAACGACACTTATTTTGAAAACGGAAAAACTCGCGTCTTACTTGAAAAGTCAATTGAAAATCTCCGCTATATTCTCAACTCTGCGAAAGAAAGAGTGCCAGTCTTAATGATAGGGCCGCCGCCAGTTATTGATGTCGAGCGCACAATCAGAATAGCCAGTTTATCCGAGCAGTTTTCCCAAGTTTGTAGCGAGTTAAATGTGCCTTATTTAGATATTTGTACCCCGCTGGAAAAATCAGAGATTTGGATCGAAGAACTTACCAACAATGACGGTTCCCATCCTCGGGCTGCTGGTTACAAGGAAGTGGCTAAAATAATTCACAATTGGGAGGCTTGGAAAGATTGGTTTAAAAATATAAACATATCAGATAAAGAGACGGTAACTCTGTTTAGAGCAGTCGGAAAAAAAGAAATGGAATTAATTAAAGAAAGCGATTTTCTGGTATTTCCGCCGCGACTGTCTTTCCAGCCTATTTTTTATCCCGTACTTCACAAAGCATATGCCATACAAATTGCACGAGATTGGAATACCAAAGATGCAGCATCGGGATATTTTGGTTATGTAACCAGGTTTAGAGTTTTGGCTGAATTCTTGAATAAATATCCCGTCCAAACAGTCGGCAGTTCGATTCACCAAGAGTATTGGATTCCAGCAGAAGAGTTGGCAGACTTCAATCGCAATATTGTCGGCAAAATTGAAATTTTTGCTGAATATCAACCGTAAAATAGAATCAACAGGACTTACGGATTGCTGCTCAGAAACCGGGTTTTTTCCTAAGAAACTGGTCGATCGCCTTTAATTCCTGTAAAAAATCGGTTTCTATAGGTTGGACTGGCTCAATCTCGATAAAATAGGAGGAATGACAGATGTTAGATTTTAATCAATTTGAAGTTGTGAGTTTTGACTGCTACGGCACTCTCATAGATTGGGAAAGTGGGATATTACCAGTCTTGAAACAGTTGCTGTCCAACCGCGAAATCGATTTTAGCGATGAGGGAACTTTAGAAATGTTTGCTGAGTTTGAATCGGAACTGGAAAAAGACAAGGGTGAGTATATCAAATATCGAGAAATCCTGCAAGAAATAGTCAGAAAAATTGGTAAAAAATTTAGTTTTGAACCGACAGAAACAGAGTCGGCAACAGAAATTAATTGTTTGGTTGAATCGATAAAAAATTGGCAGCCTTTCCCGGATACAGTTGCAGCTTTGAGAGCGCTCAAGCAAAAATATAAATTGGCGGTAATTTCCAACATTGATGACGATTTGTTTGTTGGTACTGCCAAACATTTAAAAGTTGAATTCGATTGGGTAATTACGGCGGAACAAGTACGATCGTACAAACCGTCAACTCGCAACTTTGAAATGGCGATCGAGAAAATGGGCATACCACCGTCAAAACTCCTGCACGTCGCTCAAAGCCTGTATCACGACATTGTACCAGCCTCATATATGGGAATATCGACAGTTTGGGTAAATCGGAGATACGATCGAACAGGATTTGGTGCGACACTGCCGGCCAGCGCCCAGCCGGATTTAGAAGTGCCGGATTTGACAACGCTGGTGGAGGCGATCGCCTAAATAACCGCAGATGTCAAAATAGTTGCTTGAAATTACCAAAAGGTGGAGATTAGGATGAAGTTTAAAATCTTGACTGGACTGTTGACAGGATTAGTTGTTTCAACAACCACAGGTTTAGTAAATTGTCAACCGAGTTATGCCGAAAATAAAAGCTTTTCATTGAGAATTCCAATCGACCAAAATTTCAGATTGTTGGCTTCAACGAAGGTGGATTTAGGCGCGCAGGTAGCGAGTGAGGTTTTGACACAAAACCAAACAGCGGAAGAATTTTACAATCAGGCTGTAGAGAAGTACAAACAAGGAGATTATCCGGGTGCTATAGAGTCTTACACTCAAGCGATTAAACTCAACCCCAATTATGCCGAGGCCTATAACGATCGCGGTGTTGTCCGATCGAACTCAGGAGACAAGCAGGGTGCGAAGGCAGATTTTGACCAGGCAATAAAAATTAAGCCCAATGATGCTAATGCCTATATCAATCGAGGCAATCTCCGCGATGAGTCAGGAGACAGACAGGGTGCGATCGCAGATTACGACCAAGCCATCAAAAATAACCCCAACAATGCCACCGCCTATGTCAATCGGGGCAATGTCCGGGATGACTCAGGAGACAGTCAAGGTGCGATCGCCGATTACGAACAAGCCCTGAAAATTAACCCCAACTATGCTTTAGCCTACTACAATCGGGGGATTACTCGATCGAGGTTAAAAGACAAGCAGGGTGCGATCGCAGATCTTCAGAAATCCACAGAATTATTTCAGAAACAAGGCAATAAAGTTCTTTACGAAAAGGCAATAAATATAATTAATAGACTTCAAGAATCACCATAAACCAATACGGTGGACTTAACGCTTTTTGACGAATGTCATCTCAAGATTTTCTAGGCAATACAGGCATTTCTTGAAAGTCAGATTGTTCTTAAGTCAACCGTATTGTACCATAAACAACTAAACTATTGACCGCATCGATCCATGCCAAGATAAAACTTTTGAGGATCAAACTGTCTCGCCCACTACTCAATTTTCAACTTAAACTATGAATTTACTCTGCCGACTACCAGCGACATTAATTGGTGTGACTGCAACTATTTTGATCTCCCAATCCCCGGCAGTTTACGCCAGAGAAGCTAAATCAATCACTGTTAAATCAATTACTGGGCAGATTGATACTTACGATCGAGTGGATTTGTCTGTGCAAGTTGCGAGTGAGCTATCGGCGGCAGGGGAAACAGCGGAGGATTTTTACAATCAGGGTGGACAGAAGTACGACAAAGGAGATTATCAGGGTGCGATAGAAGCTTACAGTCGAGCAATTTCACTCAATCCTAATTATGCTTTTGCCTATAACGATCGCGGTAATGCCCGCTCTGCCTCAGGAGACAACAAGGGTGCGATCGCAGATTACAACGCAGCCCTGAAAATTGACCCCAACTATGCTAATGCCTACTACAACCGAGGGATTGCCCGCTCAGGCTCAGGAGACAACCAAGGTGCGATCGCCGATTTCGACGCAGCCCTGAAAATTAATCCTAAGTATGCCGAAGCCTACGGCAATCGAGGCAATGCCCGCAATAGATTAGGAGACAAGCAAGGTGCGATACAAGATTACAACGAAGTTCTGAAAATTAATCCCAACGATGCCAAAGCCTACTACAACCGCGGGAAAACTCGCTATCAATTGGGAGACAAGCAGGGTGCCCTCGCCGATTACAACCAAGTTCTGAACATTAACCCCAACGATGCTGCGGTATATACCAGTCGGGGTAATGTTCGCGATGAATTAGGAGACCAACAGGGAGCAATCGCCGATTACGAAAAATCCCTGAAAATTAACCCCAACTATGCCTTTGCCTATCTCAACCGTGCTATTACGCGATCGAGCTTAGGAGACAAACAGGGAGAGGTGGCAGACCTTCAGAAAGCCGCCGACTTATTTCAGCAACAAGGAAACAAAGAGATGTACCAAGAGGTACTAAAGATAATTAAAAGAATTCAAGGGACAACATAAAATCTTCCTTAATCTAATATCTGAAAGTCGCTAGAATCGCAGAAACTTTCAGCTTTGACAGTTATAAAACCACACTCAACCATCAACTAAAAGCATGAATTTTAATCGACGACTACCAGCAGCATTAATTGGTTTAACTGCAACTATTATCATCGCCCAGCCGCCCGCAGTTGCAACAAACTCTGCCAAATCAATCAGTGATAGTTATGCTCGAATGGATTTGTCTGTGCGTGTGGCCAGCAAGCCTCTGGGGAACGAGCAAACAGCAGAGGAATTTTATAATCTGGGTGTCAAGAAGTACCGCGAAAAAGATTATCCGGGTGCTATAGAGGCTTACGATCGAGCAATTGCGCTTAATCCTAATTTTGCCAATGCCTATATCGGTCGGGGTAATGCCCGGGATGATTTAGGAAACA
The DNA here is from genome assembly GCF_020738785.1 of Microcoleus sp. PH2017_05_CCC_O_A. Lineage (NCBI taxonomy): Bacteria > Bacillati > Cyanobacteriota > Cyanophyceae > Oscillatoriales > Microcoleaceae > Microcoleus > Microcoleus sp. PH2017_05_CCC_O_A. Next base: position 16,183 of record NZ_JAEQCB010000057.1, read on the forward strand.
GCCAGAGTGCGATCGCCGATTACGACCAAGCCATAAAAATTGACCCCAAAAATGCCTCAGCCTACTTGAACCGGGGTGTTACCCACTTAAGGTTAAAAAACAATCAGGCTGCGATCGCCGATTACAACCAAGCCATAAAAATTGACCCCCAATATGCTGAAGCCTACATCAAGCGGGGTTTTATCCTGTATATCTTAGCAGACAATCAAGCTGCGCTCGCCGATTACAACCAAGCCATAAAAATTGACCCCAATAATGCACCAGCCTACATAGGCCGGGGTGGTGTACGCGCACAATTAGGAGACAGGCAAGAAGCGATCGCAGATCTTCAGAAAGCCGCCGACTTATTTCAGAAACAAGGAGACAATGAGAGTTCTCAAAAGGTGCTAGAGTTAATTAAAAAAATTCAAGGCACACCGTCAAGTCCTCAATAATCTAGAGAGCATCGAACACGCTAACTTGGGTAGTGCGCCCTCTTGAACTCGCACTACCAAAAACAACTTTTTGCAAAAAAGAGTATAAGTAGGAGGGTAGGCAAAGAAAGGTACTACCCCTACAGATTTATCTAAATCATTTATGATTCAATACGCTTGGGTTAGCAATTGTCCGAAGAGAGGAACGAAGCATAAGCCCTAGCCCTTTCAGGGCGGCTTCGCCAACGGGCAGGCACGCGCCAACGCAGAGTCTATTTTTCATATCGTTTTATTGACCGGACGGTCTTAACCCAAGCGTATTGATTTATGATTGCCATATCAAAAATATTTACTGTTTGGTATAACACAGGATTTCTCAGATTTGACAGTTCGGAAAAAATAAATTTTTAACTAAAATTATGAACTTACATCACCGAATACCAGCAACATTAATTGGTTTAACTGCAACTATTTTCATCGCCCACCACCCCGCAGTTGACGCCAGAGAAGCTAAATCGATCGCGGCGGCACAGATTGAGCATTACGATCGAGTGGATTTGTCCGTGCAGCTTGTGAGTGAGGCTGGGGCGCCTGGGATGACGGCGGAGGAATTTTATAATTTGGCTGGACAGAAGTACCACCAAGGAGATTATCAGGGCGCTGTAGAGGCTTGCGATCGAGCAATTAAGCTTAATCCTAATTATGCCAATGCCTATATGGGCAGGGGTATCGCCCGAGCAAAATTAGGAGACAAGCAGGGTGCGAAGGCAGATTTTGACCAAGCCCTGAAAATTGACCCTAATTATGCGTTAGCCTACTACAACCGAGGTTTAGTCCGCGATCAATTGGGAGACAAGCAGGGTGCGATCGCCGATTACGACCAAGCCCTAAAAATTGACCCCAACAATGCTCATGCCTACTATAACCGAGGTGTCACCCGATCGAGCTTAGCAGACAAGCAGGGTGCGATCGCCGATTACGACCAGGCTATAAAAATCAACCCAGACTATGCTGAAGCCTACGCCAACCTTGGTATTGCGCGAGCGATATTAGGAGATAAGCAGGGTGCGATACAAGATTTACAAAAAGCCGCCGACTTATTTCAGAAACAAGCAAGAAAAGATGATTATGAAAAGGCACTAAACCTAATTAAAAGAATTCAAGAAAAATCATAAATTTTTCAACACTTTGTAATCTCAATTAATGTCGCAGCTAATTCATCTTCTTTAATGTGTTGCCACTCTAATTAAATTTGCTTCATTTTGGAACAATGCTTAGGCAAGAACAAAGATATATAAACCCTGCTCTTCCTACTTTGACCATAACTGTTCAACCTCCTGACATCGATGTATTAGACCGTCGTCTTGTAAAATGATTATTTACGAGAACTGCTATAGTATAGAAATCCAAATTATGGCATCGAAAAAATAGTAAATTAGCCATTAATATTTGCTGTATTTCCCCAAACATAGCGAATGTTTGCTAAAGTCTAATCGAGCATACAATTCTTAGGTCATCTACCCTATTTATGCCGTACATTACTATCCCTAAACAACTTAGGGAACCTTCCAGCGTCATCGAATCTCAGCTTTTTTTACGCCCCAAACGCCTCGCTATTTTTGAAGCTTGCCTGATCGGTTTAATTTCAGGATTGGCTGGCGTCTTGCTCAAATTAGGAGTCGGATGGCTCGGCAGTTGGCGAGTTGCTACCTCAACGCTAATTCCAGCTTTAATTTTGCTTCCGGCTGTCGGTTTATTAGGCGGGTTTCTAACAGGTTTTTTAGTTGAACGTTTCGCTCCAGAAACTGCTGGTAGTGGCATTCCTCACGTCAAAGCTGCCCTCGCTGGTGTCAATCTTTCTTTGAATTTACGAGTAGCTGTCGTTAAACTTCTGACCACTATTTTAGCAGTTGGTTCCGGTTTAACCCTGGGAAGACAAGGCCCAACCGTCCAAATTGGAGCGTCTTTGGCCGGCTGGATAGGTAACTTGATGCCGACTTCCCCAGACTACCGCCGCCAATTGATTGCTTGCGGTGCAGCGGCGGGACTGGCTGCTGGTTTTAATGCTCCGATTGCAGGGGTTTTGTTTGTAGTTGAAGAACTGCTGCACGATGTTTCTGGCTTGACTTTAGGTACGGCAATTATTGCTTCTTTCATCGGTGCGGTTGTTTCGCAGCTTTTGGGCGGAGATAGTTTAAATCTCAATTTGCGAGAGTATAAAATTAGTTTTTTTCCTCAGGAAATTCCGTTCTATATACTGTTAGGAGTTTTAGCGGGATTGCTGGGAGCTTTGTTCAGCAAAGGGATTATTGCTGGTTTGCACTTCAATCGAAAAACGCTGAAATTAGCCTTACCTTGGCGAATTGCTTGTGCGGGGTTTATCTGTGGTATAGTCATCGCTGCTTTGCCAGAAAATTTTCGCAATAATACTGGTTTGCGCGAGTTTTTGCTAACCGGAGAAGCTAGCGGAACCACCAGTTTAATTGCTTTTATCGCTCACTTTTGTTTGACAATTCTTTCCGCAGCTTCGGGAGCTCCGGGAGGATTGTTTGCACCTTCTTTAGTTCTCGGTTCGGCACTCGGCCATATCGTGGGAATTATCCAAGCACATTGGCTGGGTGTTGGTTTGCCGGTAACTTACGCTTTGGCGGGAATGGGAGCGTTTTTTTGTGCGGTTTCTAGGGCGCCGATTACGGCGGTAGTTATTGTGTTTGAAATTACGGCAGATTTCAAATTAGTGCTACCTTTGATGATCTGTTCTGTAGTTGCTTATTTAGTCGCCGAAAAGGTGGACAGCGGCTCTTTGTACGATCGCCTTTTGGAGTTTAGCGGCATTCATCTCACCAAAGATAAACCTGCGGTTGATGGTTTGAGCGACTTGTACGCAGCTAACGTGATGCAGCGCCGAGTTGAAACTCTTTCGAGTCAACTGACTTTCGATGAAGTGATGCAGGCTTTTTCGCGATCGCACCACCGCGGCTTTCCGGTAGTTGAAAATGGTAAACTGGTCGGAATTATCAGTCAAACCGATTTAGCAAAAGCCAGCGAGCAGAATTTGTCCGGCAAGACACTGCTCAAAGAATTTATGACTGCACAGCCGATCGCAGTCAAAGCCAAGGATACCCTAAGCGAGGTACTGTACAGACTCAATCACTACAATATCAGCCGCTTGCCCGTCATAGAAGGACGGCATCTAGTTGGAATTATTACCCGCAGCGACATAATCCGAGTAGAATCCGATCGCCTCAGCGGAGAAACAACCCAAGGCCCGCATCCAGAACCCTCCTATGTAGTCTATCAAACCCGAGCGCCACAAGTCGGAAACGGCCGCTTATTAGTGCCGCTTTCCAACCCGCAAACAGCACCCGCCTTGCTGCGACTCGCGGCCGCCATTGCGCGCGATCGCAATTATGAATTAGAATGCCTGCAAATCATCATCGTACCGCGCAACAGTTCCCCCTCAGAAAGCGCAGTGCGAACCACAAAAAGCCGCCGCCTGCTGCAACAAGCCGAGCGCATTATCCGCAATTGGAACTTGCCAGTACACACTCAAATTCGGGTAGCTCACGACGTGCCTCACGCGATTTTAGAGACAATTAGGGAGCGTCACATTGACCTAATTTTGATGGGCTGGCAAGGCGAATTATCCACAACTGGACGCATTTTTGGCGATGTGGTCGATACCGTAATTCGGCAAGCAGGCTGCGAAGTAGTTTTAGTTAAATGGAGCGAAAAACTATTAGTAACACGCCAGAAAAATGAGTTTTCAGCCGCTAGCAGCGGGCGGGAATATGCGTCTACAGAATGGCAGTTAAATGCCGCAGGAGTTGATGACGCAGAAAATTCTCAATTTGTGACATCAAATTCATCAGCGACACCAGAGACTGAATTTTCCTCGCCCAATTCCGACATTCGGGCGCCAGAATTGGGATTGCACACACTGATGGGTTTGCAGCGCTGGTTAGTACCAATTCGCGGCAGTTACAAGCAAGCTGCGGCATTGCGGCTGCTACCTGCTTTCGTGGCTGCGAGTGCCTTATCGGAGATTAAATTGTGTCAGGTGCACCAGCCTTCTGTTGCGGAGCCCTCGCGCGCCGAATTAAAGCAAGCTGCGAAGTTTATTCAGGGGCGGGTTAGTTGTGAAGTAATAGTGACTGCGGTTTGCGCTAAGTCGGTGTCGGATGCTTTAATTGATTTGGCTCAAAACGATCAATGTGATGCGATCGTCCTGGGAGCCAGTCGCGAAGGGCTGCTGAAACAGGTAATTCAGGGGAACATCCCGGAAGCTGTGGCGCGCGGATGCGACTGTACAGTCATATTAGTGCGATCGGCATCCTAGCAAAATCATACCATTGGCGATCTTAGATTTTAGTCGTAGCGTGCGTCGCCATCAACAATCCCTAAATCATAACGGTGTTCAAAAAGATGAGGTACGTTGTTGGGCTTCAGCCCCTCTTAGTGTTTATTATATAAGCCGTCAGCCATACCTCATCTTTTTGAGAAAGGCTATATATGCAAAATCATCAAGCGACGCACCTTACACTTTAGCAAAATCCTAAGCTGTACCGCATTTAAATCGTATATTTTGAGATGTGAGTCGTAGGGTGCGTCGCACTCGAACATCCCTAAATTATATCAACAATCTCATGAATCCGCATCTTTCACGTGGAGGCTTGTACAAATGTTTTTATGAATAATTTATACCAATTTTCAACGAAATAACAGTATTCTTGTTCCCCCCCTGATTCATGAGGGGGCTAGGGGGGGTCGAAGAGTGTTGCACAATTTTAGAGAAATGGTATTAATTAATCAACCCTCAATAAACCCCAAGGTGCGCCAGGGCAAAAATCCTGAATTTGTATTGAAAACCTTCTCACCTCAATAAACCCAAGGTGCGTCAGGGCAAAAATCCTGAGTTTGTATTGAAAACCTACTCGCCTGACGCACCCTACAATCAATAACAAATAACCAATAACCAATAACCAATAACTAATTATGGTTCACTTTAACGTCGGCTTTCAAAATTTTAATTCCTTCGCCGACATTACCCTATCGCTGGCGAAAACCCTAGACAAAATGGGGATTTCTATTTCAGTCGAACCCTCAGAAATCGCATCTCACCTCACACGCTATTCCACAGCCGAAGAAAACCACCTCCTAGCCAAGTGGATGAACACCGCACCATCAGATTTATTTCAGCTAAAATGGTCTCATTATTGGAAACCTTTCTTTTTAAAAGAACTCAGCGGACACCTCAACTTAGAATTTTTTGCCATTAATTACGAATTCGCCAGAAATGATGATGAATATGATTACTGGATTTACGATGCTGTCAACAATTCATCCCACATCATAGCCGTCAGTGAATATTCTAAAAACGTTTTAGTCCAAGCTGGATGTCCGACAAAAAAAGTCTCCGTCATACCTCTAGGTTTCAATCCTTTAATTTCGCAACTCTATTCTTCCAGACCTAAAAAAAACCAGAACGATGTAAAATCTATTCTGCACATGACCAATTCTTTTGACTTGTATAGATTTGGCACGGATCTCGCCATCCAAGCATTTTATCAAGAGTTTCAAGATGATGCCAACGTAGAGTTGATCGTCAAAGATGGTGGCAAAAATCCTGATGCCATAACCGAACATATCATAAATATGGAAAGACAATTCGGCAAATTAAAGCCGAAAATAGAGATAAAGCCTAAATTTTTTACTAAAACAGAACTAGCGGATTTATACTTATCAGCAGATGCTTTTTTGGCTCCGTTTCGTGGCGAGGGTTTTGCGATTAAAATTTTGGATGCCTTTGCTGCGGGTTTACCAGTCGCTATGACTGTGTACGGTGGCCCGACGGAGTACGCAAATAGTGCTAACTGTTATCCCATTGCTCACGATCTAATTCCCGTCGGAGAATGTTACGATACTCAGTATCTTAAAATTAGAAATGCTCCTCATTGGGCCGAACCAAATGTTGAGTCTGTTCGCGAACAGTTGCGAAAAATTGTGGAGGATCCCATGCGTTTTCAGGTAGCCCAAAAAGCTCGGGAGACGGCGGATTTATTTAATTGGGAAGCGACAGGCAAAAAATTGTTAAGATTAATGCGAGAGTTGTTTTAGGAGCAGAAATTATGGGACTCGAACGCAAAATGTTTAGGGGAATGTTTTCGCCTAGCGAAGTGGTAAGATTGAAGCAGCCTTGTTTTACTCCTGGGCGATTGTTTGAAGCAGGAAATTATAACGCTGCCGATTTGCCGGATGTGGCTTTTGATATGGGTTTAGTAGATTATTTGCCGCCAGTCAAAGGCAAGAGTGCAGAAAATTTCAACGCCCCGAACCCCCAACCTCAAAACCTTGAGGACTAAACTCCCGCTAGCAGCAAGGACTTGAGTTCTAAACATTCCCTTTTGTAGTAAGGACTTGAATCCTGAAAATTTAAATCATCAAAGACTCAAGTCCTGACTGCCAAAAATATCAAGTTAATTTAATTTAACCCTTTTGCTCAATCTGGGCAATTAACTCTTTCAAAACTTTACTAGCTTTATCATTTTCAATCTGACAAGTTCCCGCATTCCGGTGGCCGCCCCCACCATATTTTAACATTAACTCCCCTATATTAGTTTGAGAAGTTTTGTTGAAGATTGACTTACCAACGGCGAAAACAGTATTTTGTTGCTTCAGTCCCCATAGTGTGTGAATCGAGATATTGCACTCGGGGAACAAAGCGTAAATTACAAAACGATTTCCCGCATAAATCACATCTTCGTTACGCAAATCTAAAACGACTAAATGATCGTAAACTTTGGCGCAGCGCTGTATTTGGTCTTCAAATTTTTGGGATTGCTCGAAGTAAAGGTCTACTCTTTCTTTCACATCAGAAAGCTGCAAGATTTCATCGATGGTATGATTTTTGCAGTAATCAATTAACTCCATCATTAACTGATAATTGGAAACCGTAAATTCTTTAAACCTGCCCAAGCCAGTGCGGGCGTCCATCAAGAAGTTTAACAGCACCCATTCTTCCGGTTGCAAAACCTCTTCTTTGGCAAATTGAGCGGAGTCTGCTTTGTCAACTGCTAGCATCATCGCCTCGGAAATATCAGGAAATTTTGCTCTGCCTCCATAATATTTATACAGCACTCTGGCTGCGGAAGCTGCATAGGGGTCAATGATGTGGTTGATTTTGATTTTTTCATGTCTGAGAGTTTCGCTAAAATGGTGATCGAAAGCTAGATGAACTCCCTCAACATATGGTAAATTGGTGGTAATATCGTTATTTGTTATTTCGATTTTTCCATCCTGCATATCTTTAGGATGCACGAATTTAATCTCGTCTATCATATCGAGTTCTTTGAGTAAAACGGCACAGACAAGACCGTCAAAATCACTGCGGGTGACTAATCTGTATTTTTTAGTGAGTGGCATATGCTTCTCTGATAGGCAGGGACTGATTATAAGACAATATAACTTATTACTCGATCGCTGGACAATATGAATGCAGACCCTTACGCTTGGCTAGAGAAGTCCCTGGACACTGTTCGCCGGGCCGATTGGTATCGATCGCCACAATTGATCGAAAGCTGTCCGGGGCCTGTGGTAAAATTAGCAAGCCGTTGGCTGATTAACTTTGCCAGCAACGATTATCTGGGACTTGCCGGCGATGACAGGTTGATTCAAGCGGCGATGGCTGCAACTAAGGAATTTGGTACGGGTGCGACGGGTTCGAGGTTAGTCAGCGGACACCGCGATTTGCACCGACAGCTAGAACTGGCTATTGCTAATTTAAAACAAACTGAAGACGCTTTAGTATTCAGTTCCGGGTATTTAGCGAATTTAGGGGCGATCGCATCAGTTGTCGGCCAGCGCGATTTGATATTATCTGACAAGTACAATCATTCGAGTCTCAAAAATGGAGCCATACTCAGCCGTGCAACAGCGCTAGAGTACAATCACTGCAATCTTGAGGATTTAAAAGCCAAGCTAGAACAAAATCGTGCTAAATTCCGCAAGTGTTTAATTATTACCGATAGCGTGTTTAGCATGGATGGGGACTTGTGTCCGCTGCCGGAGTTGTTAGCTTTGGGCGAGCAATTTAACTGTATGGTATTAGTAGATGAAGCTCACGCTACAGGAGTTTTCGGTGCTAGCGGTGCCGGTTGTGCAGAACATTTCGGCTGTAAGGGATTGCCGCTAATTCAAGTTGGCACGCTTAGCAAAGCTTTGGGAAGTTTGGGCGGCTACGTTGCGGGCTCCGCTACTTTAATTGATTTTCTCCGCAATCGAGCCGCGAGTTGGATTTATACTACAGCATTGACGCCGGCTGACACGGCGGCTGCTTTGGAAGCTGTGAGAATTGTACAGCAAGAACCAGAGCGCCGAGTTCGGTTGCAACAAAATATTGAAACTTTCAAATATGGGGCGATTACCAATCGCCAATTACCAATTAGCAATTCCCTCTCCCCAATTTTCAGTCTGCTGTTAAAAGATGCAGCCACAGCTTTAGCAGTTAGCAGCCAACTCAAGGAAATGGGTATTTTGGCTGTGGCGATTCGGCCTCCGACTGTCAGTGTCAGCCGCATTCGGATTTCGCTGATGGCAACTCACGAGCTCGCACACCTTCACCATTTGCTAGAGGCGCTGGGGGAAGTTTTCAGTTTTGACTAAGGCACGTACCTTTGCTTTGGCGCTTTTGTCTATATCAAAGAGCGCTGAAGCGCAACTACGTACCTAAGAGCGCTGAAGCGCAACTACGTACCTAAGAGCGCTGAAGCGCAACTACGTACCTAAGAGCGCTGAAGCCTAAGAGCGCCCAAGCGCAACTATGTACCTTTGATTTGGGAAATTATTTTGTTGGGAAGCGGGAATCTGACCGACGCCTACTATTTAAATTATTGGAAATGTCAAGATATCGCTATTGACTTATGCGAGATAGTATACACTATTGTGGTCGATCGGTCAATAACTGTAAACTTTTTGTAAATTTAGATACTTTTTGAAATTTTGCGCTATATTAAAGAAGTAGGAGTTACACCAAATTTAATATAAGGAAAGTTCACCATGAACACAAATCGCCAAAACGTAAAAAAAATCGCTGAAACCCACCGCGCTAACATTCAAAAGCAACTGATGCACCGCATCGAAGTAGCTAGAGCCAGCGGCAATCAAGATTTGGTTCGGGTGCTTGAAGATGAGATGAGACAGCTTTAAGTCGCTGCCACTAAAATTAGCCCGTAGTTTGGTTGAGAGGGTTGCGCGAGAAATGCAGAATTCCCGCAACCTCTACCCGATAATTTTTCAATCCTCTCTTAGTTGGTAGAAAAAAACCCGGTTTCTTCAAGAAACCGGGTTTTTTATTGAACTCTTGGGTTCGCCGATGGGGATAAAAACTGTTGAGTTCAAAACTCAAAATTCAAAACTCAACAGTTTTTATATAGCGGTTCTAAAAAAAGTGAGGTATGCCCTATGCCCTATGCCCTATGCCCTATGCCCTATGCCCTATCCCCATGAGTACCTCATATGAAAGCTCGAAAGGCTATATATTATCTGCCTCCGACTACAACATTTTTGATTCGCAAATGGGGGCCGCCGACGCTGACAGCTAAACCGCTTTGGCCGCCTTTTCCACATCCGCCGTAGGCATAAACTGAGTCGTTGCCGATCGACTCAATATCCTTTAAAGTCTGAAATACGTTGCCGCTTAAGGTGACATCACTCACCGGTTCGGCCAATTTGCCGTTGCGAATCATGAAGCCTTCGGCTGCTGCAAAGGTAAACATTTCGCCGTTGGTTTGTCCTCCCAACATCCGTACTGCATAGACTCCTTCCTCAATGTCGCCCACCATTTCATCGAAAGAATGTGCGCCAGATTCGATCGCAGTATTAGTCATCCGCACCAACGGCATAAAAGTAGCGCTCAAAGCCCGAGCATTTCCCGTCGGAGCTTCCCCCATTTTGCCCGCAGTCTCGCGATTGTGCATTCTCGCTGCTAAAACTCCATTTTTAATTAAATGCTTGCACTGAGCAGGCACTCCTTCGTCGTCGTATTTGAGAGTTCCCGGCAATCCCGGCAATGTTGCGTCGTCAATTACGTTCAATTGTTCGATCGCCACAGGCTTGCCCAAAGTCAATAATTCCTGCATTTTCGGGTTTTCGTAAATGCCGTCAGCTTCCGACAAATGGCCGAAAGCTTCGTGAATAAATACCCCCGACAAATAAGGGTCTAAAATCACTGGATACTGGCCGCCTTTGACCGGTTTTGCTTCTAATTGGCCCACAGCTCGCACCGCCGCGCTTTTAACACGATCTTCAATATTTGTCAAGACATTGTAATCCGATCGCGAATGAATCGATTCAAACCCTTGACGGACGACACCGCCTTCCCCGCGGGCGATCGCCCCAAACCGCCCCGTCACGTCCAAACGCTCTTGAGCAATGCAAGTGCCTTGAGAATTCACAAAATAAGTAATCCCGAATCGATCGCTGTAACCGGCCATTGTCGTCTGAATTCGCGGGTCGAAATCTAACAGCAATTGGTTGTAAGATTCGAGCAACTTGCGTTTTTCTGCTAGAGTAATAGACCGCGGATCGCGACCGAATTCCACCGCTACATAATCTTGAATCGGAGTGACATCTGCTAGTACAGTTTTTTCGCTACCTACCAAACGAGACTGCACGACAGCTTCTTCAATCCGGGCTTTTAATTCAGCCAAACCGTTAAATGTTACAAAACTCCAGCCGCCTTTGTGACAGGCGCGGATGCCGCCGGCTAGACTGAAACTGCGGTTGACTGCATCTAACTGAGGGCCGCGAAAACTAATGGCTGTTGACTCGCTTTGTTCGAGGCGAACTTCTAGATAATCTACTCGATCGCGGTAAGGTGCGATCGCTTCCATCAACTGTTCCTGCATCAAATTGCCCCTATGAATTATTTGCGCCCAGCGCTGACAAAAATTATTGCTAACCTTATTTTAGCCAACAAATCCCGTGTTTCGGGTGCGCGAGTCTGGAGAGTGGGAGAGGGGGAGAGGGAATTGGTGTCAACAAACACGTCAAATGTAATTCCAGTCTTCTGTCTGATGATTAATGCCAGATCCCCCCTAACCCCCCTTAGGTCGGGGGGGACAAGAAGCACTCAAAGTCCCCCTTCTTAAGGGGGATTTAGGGGGATCTGGCTTCGGCTGCGAACGAAAAATACAAAAGTTTTTGACCTTAAGTTGACACCAATGGGGAGAATGTGCGAGGAAATTGAAATAAACAATTGAGATGTACAACAGCTTAGAACACACAAAACTCGTGCAGACTTGTGAAAAGCTCCGTCTGCCGGAAATCTTGCATCGGCATAGGAAAATGAAACTAAAATAAATCTATCTAAAGACTTAAAAATATAGTTGAACTGCCGACAGATGGAATACTTTAAGCTGAAAAAATTCCAAATTTCACCGTATTTAGCAGCATTTTCGGCATTAGTAGCAATTTTGGTCGGAGTTGGCATTTTAGACCGATCGGAACAAGAGCGATTTTTGCAACACAACCGCGCTAGCACGATCGATCGGCTCAGCACAGTCCGCTCAAAGTTGGAAGGTTCTTTGAATTCCCGGCTATTTTTGATCCGGGGATTGGTAGCTGACATTTCCCACAACCCAGACATCACCGCAGCCGAGTTTGCAGCTACGGCGAGAATTCTGCTGGCACAGCAAACCGGCATTCGCAACATCACTTTAGTTAAAGGGACGACGATCGCTGATATTTATCCGAAGGATGGAAATGAAAAGGCGATCGGCGTTGACTTGATGACGCTACCCAAACAGCGGCAAATGGTCGAAGATGCGATCCACACCAGAAAAACTCTGCTTGCCGGGCCCGTGCAATTATTGGAGGGAGGCGTGGCCTTCATCAGCCGATCGCCAATTTTTCTGACCCCCCCCGACGCCGAGCCCGAAACAGGAGTTTACTGGGGGTTGATCGGTGTGATCCTCGAAAAAAATGTCCTGCTTGAGGAAGCGGGACTCAACGATCCCTCAGCCAAGGTGCAATACGCTGTCCGGGGGAAAGACGCGAAGGGAGTGTCAGGTGAGGTGTTTTTCGGCGACAACTCGATTTTTCAGAACAATCCGGTGGTGTTGGAAGTGATTTTGCCCAACGGTTCCTGGCAGTTGGCAGCAATTCCCGCAGGAGGATGGCCCGAGAATTCGCCACGGCGGGGGTGGTTGCTCTCAGGAGGTGGCTTGCTGGCAGTTTTGAGCGGGGTGGCGGTTTTTACGGGGATGTACGGCCTATCGATGCTGCGATCGAGCGAAGCTAAGTACCGACAACTGGTTGAGAACGCTAACAGCATGATTGTGCAGTTAGACAATGAAGGCAAGATTACTTTTTTTAATGAGTTTGCGGAAAATTTTTTCGGGTATTCACAAGCAGAAATTCTTGGCAAAAGTGCGATCGGCACAATTGTAGATCCGGCCACATTGTCGGAAAATCAGTTAGTCATAATGATTCGAGACTGTGTGGCACAGCCGGACAAATACTTCAAACACGAAAATGAAAACATCCGCCGCAATGGGGAAAAAGTCTGGATAACCTGGAGAAACAAACCTGTGGTCGATTCCAAAGGGCGATCGATCGGGCTGCTGTTCGTCGGTACAGACATTAGCGATCGCATCCTAGCAGAAGCCGCGCTGCAAGCGAGCGAATCTCGCTATCGGGCAATTATTGAAGACCAAACCGAACTTATTTGCCGTTTCTTGCCCAGCGGAGTTGTGACTTTTGTCAACGATGCCTACTGCCGCTATTTCAATAAATCGCGATCGGAGCTGATCGGCAATTCTTTTATGCCTTTGATTTGGGAAGAAGATAGAAACTTTTGCAGCGATATTTTCAATTCTTTAAGCCTACAAAATCCCGCTATTACCTGGGAACACCGCGTAATTCTCGACACGGGCGAAATTCGCTGGATACAGTGGACTGACAGGGCAACTTTTGACGATCGAGGTGCGGCGATCGAATACCAAGGAGTGGGGCGCGACATTAGCGATCGCAAACAAGCTGAACTCGCCCTGCAAGCTTCAGAAGCAGAATTGCGGGCATTGTTCGCTGCCATGAACGACGTAATTTTTGTGTTCGATATTGAGGGACGCTATCTAAAAGTTGCCCAGACAAATCCCGAACTTTTGTACAAGCCACCGACGGAAGTTATAGGTCAAAAAATTCACGATCTATTCGATCCAGAAACAGCAGAATTTTTTTTGGAGCAAATTACTATCGCTGTCTCTACTAATCAAACTTTGAATTGTGAATATCACCTGGAAATTGGCAGCGAACAAAAGTGGTTTGCTGCTACCATTTCGCCAATGAAAGACAACACGGCTTTGTGGATTGCCCGGGACATTACCGAGCGCAAGCAAGCTGAAAATTGGTTGACAGGTCAAAAACAAATTTTAGAAATGATTGCTCAGGACGCAACTCTTGGCGATACTTTAAATACTTTAATTAAAATTATCGAACAGCAATCTAGAGATGTCATGGGTTCGATTTTGATTCTAGCTCCAGACGGCAAACATTTGCTGCACGGAGCCGCGCCCAGTTTGCCAGAAAGTTATAATGCTGCTATTAATGGAGTAGCCATCGGCCCGAATGTCGGTTCTTGCGGCACTGCTGCCTATCGCTGCGAACAGGTGATCGTTACAGATATTGCCAGCGATCCTTTGTGGCAAGACTTTCGAGATTTAGCCTTGAGTTTTGGACTGAGAGCTTGCTGGTCTACTCCTATTGTCTCATCTGGGGGTCAAGTTTTGGGAACTTTTGGTATGTATTACGCCCAACCGCGCACTCCCCAAAATTTTGAGCTGCAATTGATAGAATCTGTCAGGCATTTAGCGGGAATTGCGATCGAGCGGAAACAGGCAGAAGAAAGTCTCAAACAGCTCAATGAAGAACTAGAAAATAGAGTCGAACAAAGAACTGCTCAATTGATGCAAACAGAAGAACGCTGGCAGTTAGCACTCAAAGGTAACAATGACGGCATTTGGGATTGGAACTTGCAAACAGGAGAAATATTTCTGTCCGATCGATTTAAAGAAATCACGGGATACGAACACATCCCCATGCTCGATTACTTTGACGAATGGAACAGAAACACGCATCCCGATGATTTAGATTTAGTAATGCAAGCTTTCCAAGACCATTTAGACAAAAAAACGCCGCATTACATCACCGAATACCGCTTGTGGTGCTACAACAGCACCTACAAATGGATACTCAGTCGCGGACAAGCTTTGTGGGATGCATCTGGAAAAGCTGTCCGCATTGTTGGTTCAATTACTGACATCACGGAGCGCAAAGAAGCAGAGGAAGCACTGCAAAAAAGTGAAGCGAAATTCCAAAAAATGTCTGTAAATGTGCCGGGAGTAATTTATCAATGTTTGCTTGGTGGAGATGGTTATTTAAGTTTCCCTTACGTCAGTCCTGCTTCCCTAGAAATGTTTGAGCTAGAACCAGAAAGTCTTCGTAAAAATGCGGCTTTGCTAATAGATTTGGTTCATCCCGACGACCGCCAAGATTATAACGAATCTGTTGCTATTTCAGCGCAAACTTTGCAACCTTGGTACTGGGAAGGACGGTTCGTGCTGCCTTCAGGAAAAATTCACTGGTTTCAGTCAATTTCGCGTCCTGAAGCTAAAGAAAACGGCGATATTCTTTGGGACGGTATCACTATTGATATTACGAATCGCAAACAAGCTGAGTTAGCTTTGCAAGAGAGCCAGCAGTTTATTCAAAAAATTGCGGATGCTACTCCCGGCATTTTGTATCTTTATGACTTGGAAGAACAGCGAAATGTCTATGCTAATTCTTCTATGGGCACGCTTCTTGGCTATACATTTGATGAAATTAAAGCGATGGGTTCATCACTAATGACTCAGTTAATTAACCCCGAAGATTTGCCAAAAATTTTGGAATATCACGCGAGCTTTGCAGAAATTAAAGATGGCGAAATTAGGGAAATTGAGTACCGGATGCTGGCAGCAAACGGTGAATGGTTTTGGCTGCAAAGTCGGGATACTATTTTTAGCAGAAATTCTCAGGGTCAGTCAAAGGTAATAATTGGATTTGCCCAGGATATTACGATTCGGAAACAATCAGAGGAAGCTCTGCGACAAAGCGAGGCGCGAGAAAGAGAAAGAGCTACAGAGCTAGAGTCAGCGCTGCGGTCATTGCGCTCTGCTCAATCTCAACTCATTCAAACTGAAAAAATGTCTTCTTTGGGTCAATTAGTTGCAGGCATCGCCCACGAAGTTAATAATCCGGTTAACTTTATTCACGCTAACATTGCTTATCTACACCAGTATACTACACAGTTGCTGGATCTGGTGAATCTTTACGAACATGAGTATCCCGAACCTAATGCAAAAATTGTCGATCGCATTGCAGAGATTGATTTGGATTTCATGACTGAGGATCTAAGAAAACTTGTAGGTTCGATGCAGGTGGGAACCGATCGCATCCGGCAAATTGTGCTGTCGCTGAGAAATTTCTCGCGGCTGGACGAATCGGCAATGAAGCCTGTCGATATTCACGCGGGAATTAATAGCACTTTGTTGATTTTGCAGCATCGCTTAAAGAGTCACGATAGGCGCCCGGAAATTGAAGTAATTAAGGAGTTCGGGAAACTGCCACCGGTGGAGTGCTATGCCAGCCAACTGAATCAAGTGTTTATGAATATTATTGCTAATGGAATTGATGCTATTGAAGAACAATATCACAAGTTGTCAGTTCCAGAAGCAGCGACTAAGAGCGGCCGGATTGTGATTTGCACTGGTGTCACGGCCCAGGGCACTGTGAGGGTGGAAATTTCGGACAACGGTACGGGGATTCCGCAGGCGGTGATCGATCGCATTTTTAACCCGTTTTTTACGACAAAAGCTGTGGGGAAAGGTACTGGCTTGGGAATGTCGATCGCGCACTCGATTGTGGTAGAAAAGCACAAGGGCAAGATTGACTGTTTCTCCCAAGTCGGAGGCGGAACGACTTTTGCGATCGAAATTCCGATCGGCAAAACCTATCTGTAGGTTCCTTAGGTACGTTGTTGCGCTTCAGCGCTCTTTCATAGATCGTCGAAGAGCGCTGAAGCGCAACAACGTACCTTTATGTAATGTGACAGCGGGGAGCGAGAAGTGGCTAGCTGACGCACCCTACAAATCAGACTGTCAACTGTCAACTGTCAACTGTCAACTGTCAACTGTCAACTCTTCCGAATGCTATAGCGACTAAGATAGATTCACGCTGCTGAGAAAGCGGTGCTGCATGAAACCTTTAATTGTATAAAAACTGACATGATGGGATTAATCCTGGAAGCGATCGCAGCAATGGGACAGAATGTCCGCTGGATGTCTTGGAATTTGTTTTTAGGTTTAGTACCGCTGGCGTTGAGTTTTTGGCTCTTCCGCAAACCTCGATCGCGCTGGCTGCTGTGGGGTACGTGGGTTCTCCTGGGCGCTACTTTTTTGCCTAGCACGCGCCATGTTGTGTCCTATCTCAAGCACATTGTGCAAGATGTGGGTACAACTTACGTTTTGGGGGCGATCGCAATTACGCTAGCACTAATGGCTTTAGATATCTGGGTGCTGCGACAGCGCGGAGTTCGCTCTCTCCGCTGGTGGGGCGGTTTTTTCTGGTTTATCGCGTTTTTGCCCAATGCACCCTACGTTTTAACTGATATCATTCACCTGATCGAGCAGATTAAAGAGGGGAACTCGGTGTGGGTGGTGACATTGGCGCTGATTCCGCAGTATCTGGTGTTTATGTTGGCGGGATTTGAGGCCTATGTACTGTCGGTGATGGGTTTGGGTTACTATCTGAAGCAACAGGGTTGGGGTAGATTTATTCTGGCAACGGAGATAACTATACACGCACTTTCGGCGATCGGCATTTATTTAGGACGATTTATCCGGTTCAACACTTGGGACATCCTGACTAACCCCGATGCGTTGGTTAACACCGTCATGAATGATTTGATTGGTAAGCGTCCGGTTGTAGTAATGGCTGCAACATTTGTCGTTATTGCTGTTTTGTATTGGGTGCTCAAGCAAGTTAGTTTGGGGATTAGCCACCGATTTTACTACAATCTATCGTCGTCGGAGTCGATCGGCGAAACCGCCACTTCTCCCGATCCCATAGATTTAAGATTTTAGATTTACCCCACAACTAACCTACAAACTGTTTGCGTCTCCACGACTTAAATCGGAAAACAAATATTCCTCTGTGAGTGACATCATCTCCGGTAAAATAACCGCGATCTGGTTTGTAGTGAGGACTTTAGTCCTCTGATTTTCATGAGGACTAAAGTCCTCACTACAAACCAATTTAATTGTAGTCGTGACCGCGCACCTCATAGGAGACCAATCTCTTCCCTAAACTCCCAAATAAATTACTGCGACAATGGGGAATCAAACTTGATATGTTAGAACAGTTGAAGTAGTTTTGCAAACAGTAAAAATGAATCGATTTGACCGTCAGTTGTGGGAAAAATTTATTGCGATCGCTCAGCCTTACTTTTATCCTTTAGAGCCTGGAGGAGGCAGGGTTTTTCTGGGATTAGTAGCGCTGTTATTAATATTTCTGTTCGCTGCTATGTTTGTACTCGTTAGTGTTGTATGTTTGGGGGGTGCCGCTCTTTTTCCGGATTTTGTCAATAATATTGCTGCTGGGTTAGTTAGTTTGTTGCAGCAGATTATTGATTCCCCGACAATTATCATTGTTGCCTTGATGCTAATTATTCCTTTGAGCGCTTTTTGGTTTTTTAAAGGCAGATTGATAGCGCATTGGCAGTCGTGGTTTTTTTTAGCTTTATTGCTGTTATTGTCCCTGTCCGTAAGCGGTTTGAATGTAATCATTAGTTACGTCAGTAACTTTTTCAATACAGCACTGGCAAAAAAAGACCAGCTCAATTATTGGAAGTATCTTTTTGTCTATGCAGGGGTTTTTGCAGTCGGCACTCCCATTGTGGTAATTTACGGCTACATCCAAGATAAATTGAGTCTCTACTGGCGACAGTGGATGACAAATAAGTTCCTGGACAAGTATTTTAAGAATCGGGCTTATTACGAAATAAATTCACACAAGGAAATCGACAATCCCGACCAAAGAATTTCTGAAGATGTCAAATCGTTTACTCGTACAAGTTTGACATTTATGCTGGCGCTCCTGAGTTCAATAGTTAATATCATATCTTTCACGGGTATCCTGTGGTCAATCTCGAAACAACTTTCAATTTTCCTGATTGTCTATGCTATGTTGGGGACGACCGCCAGTCTGATTTTTGGTCAAAAATTAGTGCCTCTGAATTTCGAGCAACTTAAACAAGAAGCTAATTTCCGCTACGGACTGGTTCACATTCGCGACAATGCTGAATCCATTGCCTTTTATGGAGGGGAAGAGCGAGAATCGATCCAAATAAAGCAGCGGTTCGTGGAAGTATTCCGCAATTTTAATTTGCTAATTGGCTGGCAGCGAAATTTGGATTATTTTACAACTGGATATGGGTATGCTGTGGTGATTATTCCGGCTTTGTTTCTCGCTCCTGCTTATTTTGCCGACACAACCGATACGATTCAGTTTGGAGACATCACTCAGGCGGGTTTTGCTTTCCGTCAGGTTTTAGCCGCTTTTTCACTGATTGTCAGTCGCATTGAACCCCTTAGTTCTTTTGCAGCTAGTATCAATCGTTTAACTGTATTTACAGATACTTTGGAAGCAAAAAAGGCGGTATCTCGTGCCGGAGGAACTACTATAGATGTCGTAGTAGATTCTCAGTTGATGCTGAAACAGGTTACTTTAGATACTCCGAAGCATCAAAAGACTTTGATTAAGGATTTGTCGGTAGCGGTGTCGCCGGGAGAAGGACTGTTAATTGTCGGTGAAAGCGGTTCTGGGAAGAGTTCTTTGCTGCGGGCTATTGCGGGTTTGTGGGACTCGGGAACGGGTCGTCTGGCGCGGCCGGAATTGGGAGAAATGCTGTTTTTGCCGCAGCGTCCTTATCTGATTTTGGGCAATTTGCGATCGCAACTTCTCTATCCCAATACCAGCAGCAAGGTTGATGAGGAACAATTGCGCTGTGTTTTGGCATTAGTCAACTTAGCAGATTTGCCGGACAGATTGGGCGGTTTTGATGAGGCTTTAGATTGGGTCGAGATTTTGTCCCTGGGAGAACAGCAGCGTTTAGCTTTTGCCAGATTGTTGTTGACGAAACCGCGATATGCTATTTTGGATGAGGCTACAAGTGCTTTGGATTTGAAGAACGAGCAACTTTTATACGAACAGTTGCAAGCAACTAAAACTACATTTGTGAGTGTGGGCCACCGATTGAGTTTGTTGAAATATCACCAGCAGGTTTTGGAACTTTTGGGTGATGGGAGTTGGCGACTGCTTTCGACCGAAAAATACCGCGATAGTACGAAGGTTTTTGGCTGATACAGCGCTGGTTTCAAAAATTGTGAATTTACTCGTTTTTTAGTTTTTGGTTCGTGCTGGGTGGCGGTACGGTTGGAGATTTATCGCGCAGGTGCTACAGATTAATCGCTCATCGCCTTGCCTCCACCCTACAAAATTTCGACGCTTGGTTGCATTCTTTTTTTGAAGTGGTATCAAAATGGATAATTTGGGTATTGTAAAACTTCATTCAGTTTGTAAGCATAAGTAATCAAGCATGGTATTATGTGGTCAGGAGGTTGAGAATGCAGCTAACAGAACGTCACATCATT
>NZ_JAEQCB010000058.1:0-24055 GCF_020738785.1 Microcoleus sp. PH2017_05_CCC_O_A
ATGCGGCGCTGCAAGATATACTGGTGAGGTGTTATGCCCATGCTTTGCTTGAACAGACGTAAAAAGTGATAAGGGCTGATTTGGGCGATCGCAGCAAGTTCAATTAGTTTTATCTCTTGATGAAGATGTTCGTTAATATATTCCCTCACCTGTTGCAGTTTGGGTTTAGATAATCCATCCGTATAGCTAGAAAGCCGAGGTTGTGTGGTGCAGTAATTCCGCAACAGGTGAATCGCTAATGCGGTTTTAAGACTATCAATCAGCAAATAACCGCCGATTTGTCCAAATTCTAATTCTTGTCTTAAAGCGCCGAATATCCCTTGAATCAGGATATCTTGTTCTTCCATGTAATGAGGAATGAGTTCAATGCGATCGCAATTTACCAAATCTTGACCCACTTGTTCCAGGAGTGTAGGGGCGATCGCCAAAATGGTAAACTCAGATAAAGTATTCCAATTGCAGCGCTGGGAAATACCCGCCGGAATCACCGCAATGTCTCCCTGATTCCGGGCTTCTGTTTTCAGCTTACCATCCAACCATCGTTCTCCCGATCGCTCTCCCGATACATCAAAAGCAGGACAATGGGCAATAACGTGCCATGTACCTTGATGTTCGGGCGTGTCAAACTGCGGCTGTTGATGGTGTTCGTAATAGATTTTATCCCATCCCGAACTTGTCAAGACAGCAGGCTGAGGCAACATAAAATCTGTTGCCTTTTCTTGGCTGAAATCAATCAGTTTTACCTCTGGTTCTGATGTTGTCATCTTTTATCGTTAGCGCACTGGTAGTCAGAAACCGGGTTTTTACGAGAATACTTGATGACAGTGGAGAAACTCGAAAAAACCCGGTTTCTTTAGTCGGATCCGAAAAATCTTAACTGTTTGGTTCAATCATACAAAACACGTTCAACTTATTTCCATCAAGATCCCGGAAATATCCCGCATAAAACCCCGGCAAAGCGTCTCTCGGCCCTGCTGCTCCTTCATCCTGAGCGCCAAGTGCGATCGCTTTGTTATAAACTAAGTTGACTTTTTCGGGACTGTCAACTTGAAGAGCTATCATTACTCCATTGCCAACAGTTGCTCGGTTACCATCAAATGGTTTTGTAATAGCAAGTCCTGGCATCTCTGGAGAAACGCTCCATGCGATAAATTGGTCGAATTCCATGAATCGTTGAGCGCCAATTTCAGCAAGCAAAGTATCATAAAAGTTGGCTGCACGTTCAAGATTGTTTGTGCCGATTGTAACGTATCCGATCATATTTTTTGTCCTTTCAGTGATGTTAAGATGAAGAAAAGTCTTTAAGAATATCACAACTGAGTTTAACTGTAATACTCCTCGACTTCTTAGTCTGCGGAGGCGGACTTCCTGTGTGTAGACGCGGTTTCACACCGCCGAGTTATAAGGGGATAGCTTGAATGCACTCAGGACTGTCTTTAGTTGGACTGTTGACGATCGCACTTACGGCATTTGCTATCATTGCTGCTGGATCGTAGGGCTTTAACAGTGGCAAAACTTCCTGAGCCTTGTCAACAGAAGGATCGAGCCATTGTTCCCAATCGCTTGCGGGGAGAATCACCGGCATTCGATCGTGCACGGGTTGCACTGTTTCGTTAGCAGCAGTAGTAATTATACTGCAAGATACAATGTTTTCTGCTTCGGCAGATTCCCAATTTTCCCACAAACCGGCAAACGCAAAAGGTTCGCTGTTTGTCATTGTAAAATAGTAAGGCTGTTTTTTCTTGCCCTGCGGTTGCCATTCGTAGAAGCCGTCAGCGATTATCAAACACCGCCTGTGCTTGATGGCGCTGCGAAAAGCAGGTTTTTCTGCTACTGTTTCCGATCGGGCATTAATCGTATGGCTGGCGATTTTCATATCTTTTGCCCAACTGGGAATCAAACCCCAGCGCATAAATTGAAACTGTCGCTGATTTTTTTCGGGAGAAACTGTGACGGTAGCAATTGATTGACTTGGGGCGATGTTGTATCGCGGTTTGATGTCGGGAATTTCCGAGAGTTTGAAGAATTCGGCGATGATTTTAGCTGGAGTATTTAACGTGAATCTGCCGCACATAATTTATAGTTGGTATTAACAAGAAAGTAGATTGCGATTTACCGTTGGGTGGGGGCGGGTTTTTGAGATTATTCGTATTAGGCCGAGATTGTTGGCGAACCCGCCCCTAGGAGACACTGCTAAATTGTGGAACATTTGCAGACAACCATTCGGCGCGCAACTTGTCAATAGCTAATTCTTTGAATTTAGCTTCTACTTCAATCCAAGGAGCATCATAATAGCAATTGGGCATATCTACAATCAAGTCGCTGTGGCGCGGATCTGCAAAAAATTCTTTGCCATTTGATATGTGGACTAATTGCCATTCAGGAACAGGCCAAGAAGTGCGGGCTGCTGCGAGCATTTCGGCAACGTTTGGATCGTTGTAACTTTCTAAATGTTCGTGAATGACGTGGTGGTGCGCGTCAAAAACCATTGCTACGCCTGTATCGAGACAAACGTCTAACAATTCCGACGAACTGTAGGCGTATTCGTCATTTTCAAAGGTTAAGCGCGATCGAATAGATTCGGGTAAGTCGCGGATGACTGATTTGAGTTGCGAAGTGCGATCGCCCTTACCGCCGTGAATGTTCATCAGTGCCCAGGGCGATCGGGGCTGTTGCAACATATCCATAATTAAAGCATGAGTCGCCAGAATTTTAATGCTGTTTTTCACAACATCCGGCTTGTCGGAACTGAGGACAACAAATTGATCGGGGTGGAACACCAAACGGATATTGAGGTCAATTGCCCGATCGCCAACTCTTCGCAATTCCTCATTCATCGAATCTAAAACTGTTTCCCCCAAATCTATATCTGCAAAAGGGAAGAGTGCAGAAGTCATGCGATACAATTTAATCCCATTGGCGTAGCAGAAATCAAGCGCTTTGTCAAGTCTTTTTAAGTTATCTGCATACAACTCGCGCAATACTTTTTCTTGTTCTATTTCTGTAAGTTGCAACAGCCGCTTCCGCGTGACTGTGCGGAAACGAACTGCATCGGAAGTCGTAATGCAGACCAATCCTAATTCAGGCTGTTTTTGACTTAATAACACTGGGTTAAGTTTGCTCATTTAAAATAATATCTATCTCTAATCTTACTTTAACATAGGTTTGTAGTCAGGACTAAAGTCCTGAATTTGGAGGGACTAAAGTCCCTAATACAAACCTGAATCTAACTACAGTTTCTAGTTTAGACTTAGTTGCTGCGGGCGATCGCCTATCTTAAGTCAGAGATGTGCTTAAGTACATCGCACAGCAGAAAGTGCGTATTACTCTGCCATAGATTCGAGCAGACGACCAACTACAGGGTCAATCTGCCAGTAATCCTTACCATCTTGCTTCTGATTTCCTAAATGCGAGACAAGACTGAGGAGTTCAGCCCATCTGAGAGTCTGCTTGACAACTTCAGGCGGTACATCATCAAGAACCTCAATTAATACCTCAATCGCGACTGCTTCTCCCCATTCAGCTAAAGTTCTCATCACCAGTTTTCTTTGAGGTTCGCAACCGTCAAAACCCATTGAATTAATTAATTTGTCAGATTTATTAAATTGATTCTTCAGTTGGGCCAAGGAATCTTGCCAGCAATGCGGATTAGCTTGAGCAAATTGATAGAATTCTTGCAGGAGGTTTGACCAATTCCCTGTAACTGCCGTAATCTTATTTCTAACTTCTAGTTTGCTCGGCAAATTGGCATCTTCCAACCAATGTCGCAGCGCGGCATCGTGCCAAGGTTTGAGACTTAAAAATCTCAGTTCCTTAAAGGAATCAAAACCTGTCCAATTATGAATAACTAACTGCCAAGCCTTCTGAGGATAGGCGACAAAAACAAGCTGGAGAAATGAGTCCTCTTTTTTCAATCTTTTGATTTTCTTAATTGCCTCATCAACCCAATCCTTACTCCAAGAAGTGGTGGCTGATACAACAACGAGCGTCGTGGTATCTTTCTTGCGACGGTTACTAATTTCTGTCAAACGCTGGCTGAAATCCGATCGATCTGAGAGATTTTCTAAATAGTGAACTTTGCAATCCTTCTTACTAAATGCTGCTTCCATAAAAACTCTCAAATCGTCAATTCCTGCGGCTTGGCACCCAAATATAATAGAGACACCGTACTCGCGGAGCAGAAGTTCTGATTCCTGTTTAACAGTTAAAGGACTGCGCTGGGAATCAGCTTTATTTTTAACCAAAAGAGGAGACCGAAAAGTAGCAGGTTCGTATTCATGTGGAGGTTCGCGGTGTCTCAGAAGTTCTGCTTCAATTTCTGGTTGCGTACCCATAAGCAAGGCTAAATTAGAATTTCTCAGAGTGAAGTAACCTGGATTGCTTTCTCGTAAAACTCCTAATCCTATCATTTCTTCTAGTAAAGCAAGAATTTCATCTTCCGATGACCTTCCCGCGAATCCCTCAGACCACCAATATAAGACTTGTTCGCGAATCCAAAATACAGAAAACCCATCCTCCATGCCTGTTTCATTCTCCTGAGAACCATCAGCAATCGAGTAGGCAATTACCTCGTAGCGCGGATCGAGTCCCAGTGTCAACTTAAAGCGATCGCGAATATTTTTGCGAAGGTCTTGACTTTGATAAGCTTCTTCTACATGGCGAGAAGCGATCGCGTAAGGCGGACTAATTTTCGCATCAAAAGTAGGGACATCTGGGTTAGTGATGTGCTTGAGTAACTGCTGGCAATAGAGTTGAATCAAGCTCGGATAATAGTTAGTCTGCCAAAGAATGCACGGGATTAAATCTGGCGATTCAAAACGATAGCCAAGACTAGCCAGCGGACGTTCTACCAAAGCTGTTGCCGATCGCATTTCACCATTATTCAGCAGAGGCCCAATGCAGATCGGCGCGCCAAAGTGAGCCAGCGGATGGTTTGCTTGTCTAGTGGTTCTCAGAACGTTGTGCAATCCGGCAAAGACCACCTTAAAACGTCGGTGAGTTTCCGTCATTAATTTTCTGAACTCATCGCAGCGCAGGAAATCCTCCTTACCATCAGCTTCCAAGAAATTATCTGCCTCATCCAACAACAGCAAAAAGCGCCGCTGATTGTCCGATTCTAGCCAACTTTTAATCCGCTGCAAGCTGCTTTCGCGGACGGAATTTCGCCGGTTGGTATCGGGAATTTTTAATTTATCCAATTCTTCGTTTAGTAGATGCCAAATCTTATCTAACAGTTGCTTGCGTCCAATTTCTTTGATATCCAAAAATAGGGCGTTCCTGCCCGCGTCGGTTGCGTGAAAAGTCCGGTGTACATATTTAAGCAAAACCGTTTTACCTAACTGGCGGCCTCCATAAATTAAACAAGAACCTTCTCGATCGATTATGGATTCCCGTTCTCGTACTCGCCCGTAAAACATCTCAGGGGGAACCTCTCCTGCTGCGGTTTTATACGGTTCTAGGAAAGTAAAGGGTAAGGTACAATCAAACAATACAGGTAGGCGTGTTTTTTGTTCTCCGCAAAGATAGAGCATCAGCACATCATCTATAACAATGAAAGTGCTCCGACGCTGCCGACATAAATCAGCCAAATCTCGGCGTCTCTTGACGGTCATTCGCCCAAAATGAAAGACGAAGACCGGCCCTCCAAGAGCAGTTTCTCCAACGGCATTGAGGAGATCCTGTTCGTTCGGTCTATCCCATACGCAAAGAATGCGGTAATGACCCTTCGCGGCTGAACCATAGGCAGACACAGGACAGCGATTTTGGTCAAATATCGGCTCAGCTTTAACGTCAATCCAGGTATTTTGTCCTGATTTTTTAAATGTAAGAGATGTTATGTTAAAACCGAGGTTGCTGAGAATTTGGCGAGCATCTTTCTCTGTGATTTCTTGCTTCCTTCCCTTGGCTGCAAACCAAGCGTCTAGCATTTCAGCGGCTTTTTTGGCTTGAGCCCCCTGCGGTATCTGGATTTTGGCGATACTTTTTCCTTTGGAAATATTGGGAATTAGCTCTTGCTTTTTTTGTCGATCGCGATCGCACTCCTCAAGCACTTTTTCGATCGCAGCATACTTATGCTCGAAGAAGTCTTTAAAAGCATCTCTCTTTTCCTCTGGTTCAGGAAGCGATCGCCGCTCTTGCAGCATAGATATATATTCCTTAGCCGTCAGGATATCGCCTTGCTCCAATACACTGCAAATTCTGGTATAATCAGCCTGATTTTCAACTTTTTTTCCTTGCTTATTTTCAGAATTTGGCAGCTCAATCTGAGTTGTGGTTGGCGGTTCTGTTGGTGGAATATCTGGGATATATTCAGGGGTTGGCTGCGCGATCGCCTCCTCTGTCAATACCGAGTTCAACTCTGCTACTGGTGGTTGTTCGACAACAGGAACAGTTTCAGATTCCGGCTCATCAACTAAGGAAGTTTCGTCTAAGTTATTGTTAGTAGAAACAGCAGGCAAATCTGGTATTGCTTCCGCCTGGATCATCAGTTTTCCTCTTACTGCTGCCATCGCCAGAGTTCTTCCAAATGATTCTGCTACGGCATCCTGTAAAGAAGCTAAATGCTCGTCATCTGCTTCTTCCCATTCTGAAATTAGTGTTAGAAGTTTGCAGAATGGATGATTGCCATCAGCCAAGATTTGGGTGTCGGGATGCAAGTCAGACTTGTGGGATTCGGAGATGGCGCGTTGAAGTTCGCGGGCTTTTTCCTGACATTCCAGCAATGACTGAAAATTGCTCTCTACTCGATGGGCGATCGCTAAAATTCGTTCCAGAACCCTCAAAGCAGAGTCGCGGACAAGGGCGATCGCACTTTTTTGCTTCTCGGCCAAATCCACACGCTCAAGTACAGACCTGATATCTGTTAAAGAACAAATTTCTTCAACTTTCAGCGTTGTCGATACTGCCAAATATTCAGCCACTTCTAGCACCTTGTCGCGAAGCTGAATAAACTTTTTATGGGACTCGTCAAGTTCTTGAATCAGCTTTTGAGATATAGGTATACCAGGGTTTAGCAACTTTCGACTCGCCTCTGACAGCCGTTTCTCTAATTGGGAAAAAACATCTTCTAGTGCGGTGAGTTGTTTGAGTAAGTCTGCTGAATTTTGTTTCATCGGTTTAATCGCTTTATTTAAGTCATTTTCTGTCAGTTCGGCAATGTGGAAATTATGCTCGTTCAAATTTGCATAGGTGAGATTGTTTTGACTTCCATCGGCACTTGACAGGTGAGTCTGAGCCAACTTTGTTTGTTCTATATTTGATTTTTCTATGAAATTGTTAAAAGGAATTAATGGTTCGGTCGTATTAGCTGTTTCAACTATTTTATCACGAACAGGCTCCAGTAAGAAAGTGTCGCGGCTGGGAGACAAGTTTTCTGAGATATTGAACTGTCTGGGCTGGCTCGGTTTGGCGATCGGTCTTTTTGTCTCAGTTTGATAAACTGGTGTAGGGCGAATATAATCTTTTAAAATGCTGTTGCGGTTGGGATGGCGCAATCTTAGTAAAGCCTTACCCTCAATTTGCCGAATCCGCTCGCGGGTAAGATTAAATATATTGCCGATTTCCTGTAGACTTTTCTCGCTGCCGTCATCCAATCCGAATCGCATCCGAATAATGTCACGTTGTCGAGGGGTAAGAGTATCTAAAACGCTTTCTAAATCTTCGGTAAACAATTTTTTAGATGCTTGTTCTTCTGGTGTTTCTCCATCGAATTCAATCAACTCTCCCAATGTACAGTCTTCATAATCACCCATTTTAGTATCTAAGGAAATGATAGATTTAGCCGATTGAATAACCAATCGCATTTTTACAATTGTCATCTCCATTTTAGTAGCGATTTCTTCTTCGGTAGGCTTGTGGCCGATTTCTTGAGAAAGCTGTTTGGTAGTTTTCTTAATCTTCGAGATAGTTTCATAAACGTGAACTGGTAGGCGGATAGTCCGCGATCGATCGGCAATAGCCCGCGTAATTGCCTGACGAATCCACCAATATGCGTGGGTAGAAAACCTGGTTCCCTTCGTGCAATCAAACTTTTCTACAGCCTTGATTAAACCGATATTTCCCTCCTGAATCAAGTCTAAGAAATCCAGCCCTCGATTTTGATATTTTTTAGCGATTGAGACTACCAGCCGCAAGTTAGACTCTACCATTTTGTCTTTAGCTTTTCGGCTCCCCTCTAACTCTAACTCAGCAATTTTACGAGCTAATTCAATTTCTTCGTAAGCTTTGAGCAGGGGAATTCGACAGATTTGTTGCAGGTAAACCCGAAGCGAATCTGACAGTATACGATCTTTTTTAAATTCGATGTTGTCAGGAATAGTTTTATGCCAAGCTTCATGAAATTCGTCAAAGTTGCTAAAGCCATGATTTTCATACAACTCTGTCAAAAAAATATTGAAGAGCATTTTTAAATGAGAGTTTGTCGGACTGGCGAATGGGATATCTTTAATATGTTTGACTTTTCCTAATACATCTTCAGATTCATTGCGTTTGTGTTGGCGACGGTTGATAATGGATAAAGTCAGAGTTTCTCCATGCTGAAAAAGAACGATCGCGGGAATCGGTAAAATTTTATTAATCTCGCGGATAATCCCGTCAAGTTGTTCTATAGTGTACGCACTCCTCCGCAGTGCGATCGCGAAAAACAAGTACGAAGTAAAAAAGGCACTCTCACCACTGCTAGTATCAAATTCGACAAACTGGTCATTATCTGCAATTTCTGTCCCGGTAAACTGGAAGAGAAAATCAACCGACAGCCATTCCTCTAAGAGAGCTTTTTGGGAGTTGAGCTTTTGATCTATGTCAAATTCGGCAATAAAATTCTCCGAACTATTAGGATAAAACGGAAGAGTTTTATCACTGCGGTATCCAAGAGTAAAGAACAAATTACGGGCGTTATCCGCTAGTTTTCCCTTTGCAAAACTACTTAAAGCTTGATTGATAGATGCTTTGGCTTGTTGTTCGCTGACGCTCATTTAATCACCAGCCAGGTAATCAGTTCAAAATCCGTTGTTGCTTTAACCTGATGCGCTTGCTCAACCAACACAGCACGGCGGCTAGACAGCAGATTGCCGATGCTCCGCTTCTTGTAAATATCTGCAATTGAATCAACGGCCAGCTTGAGCAAATCGTTATACAAACTCATATCAAATCCGTTATTAGTTTCTCGATCGAACAAATTGCACAACTCTTCATAGGGAACCGTACATCCCGCGCACAGCAACCGATATATTTCAAGTATTTGTTTGGGTTGAGCAAAACTCAATCGCACTTCCTTATTTTCGCGCACGTAAACTACAAAATATGGTTGCAGCGGGTTGACGGTTTTATTATCAAGAGAATCGCCTTTTTGTTTGAGGCAAAAAATTACGCCAGGAGCAATTATCGGGTACTCCGAGTTAGTTGGAACTACTGCATAAAGTCCTAAAGGAGCATCTTGGAGTAGTTTGCGGTTGCTCTCAATGTATTTGGCTAGTTCCATTCGGAAATCATCGAGAGTGAATTCCGTTAGGGCGACACTTTCGGTGAAATCTTCGATATCCAGCACCTCGTCTCTCAATCGCAGCAACTGCTTGTCGCGGTATTTCAAATCACTCTCAATTAGTTCTTGAATCTCCTTTACCTCCAGCAGATTATCTTCAAATGTACCAGCTATGTCCGCTAAAGCCATCCGTGCTTCTACTCGATTTTTCAGATTGATGTACTGATCCAGGTCCTCTGTCGGCCAAAAATTGATTAATTGTACGGTGTGATTGGGGCTACCAATGCGATCGCACCTACCGAACCGCTGGATAATTCGGACTGGGTTCCAGTGGATGTCGTAGTTAATCAGATAATCGCAATCTTGTAAATTTTGCCCTTCTGATATACAATCTGTGGCAATTAATAGGTCAATCTCGCCGTCTTGCCGCATAGATGGAATTTGGGCGCGTTTCTTGGCGAAAGGTGAAAAATTTGTCAGGACGTGATTGAACTCATTTTTGCCAAAGGTAGTCTGATTTTTCGCCGAACCACCAGTCACCAAAGCTAAGTTAATTTTCAAGTCTAATGTAGCCCACTCCCGCAATCCTTCGTAGAGATAGACTGCGGTATCTGCAAAGGCAGTAAAGACTAAAACCTTGCGATTTGGTTGACCATGCTTGTTAGTCGTAGGATGCTTGACTTTCTCGGCGATTAGTGATTTTAACTCAGCCAGCTTGGCATCGCGTTCAACAGAAATGCTTTGGGCAGAATTGTAGATTTGTTTAAGCTGTTTCTTGTCGTTTTTTAGGTCTTTTAACCAGGTTTCGACATCGAGGTGCAGCATTTTAACTTTTAGCTTGCCAACCTCCCACGCCGCTCGTAAATCCTCGTCTTCTTCTGCCTCAAACTCTAAATAGTTGAAATCAATTACCGCGTTTTCGTCTTGCCAATTCTTGAAGGATTCGAGTCGTTTTTGTAACTCGGATATTTTGTCAATAGTCCGCTGCATTGTGATAGCGAAGGAATTCACCGAGCTTTCCAGGCGTTTCAAAAAATTAACCTTTATCATGCCGATCAGAGAGCGTTCGCGATCGCTCTGTTTGAAGTTTTGCACTCTTTTATTTTCATAAGCCGAACGGTATGGCGGCAGGACATATTTTGAAGGGTTGAATAGGGAGAGTTGATATTTAGAAATTTCACTGTTAAGCTGTTCGTAGGACATGAACTCACCCTCTCGGTCAATCTCAGGAAATACCGAGATGGGTTTGAGCCGTTCTGGAAAGCCGCCTAATTGGGCGATCGCATCTTTGTAGTATTTTTGAATGTGTTTGCGCGATCGGGCGATCGTCAATTCGTCAAGCAGTTTGAAGAAAGCAGAACTTAGTTCTTCCAGGAGTTCGCTAGTTTTGCGATCGCGACTTTTCTTTGCCCACTTGGTAAATTTCCGCTGAGCATCAGCTAGTGTATCGCGCAGACTAACAATTCCCAGCGATTCCCTAAACGCAGCGTCGCTACCTTCTGTTATAAAATAAAGTTGATTCCGCAAATCCTTTAAATCATTGTTAACCGGAGTTGCTGATAAGAGTAGCACCTGAGTTTTGACACCGCTCTTGATAATATCATCCATCAGCCTTTCGTAACGGCTCTTTCTAATTAGATTGCCAGATTCGTCCCGTTTGCTCTTGATGTTGTTGCGGAAATTGTGCGATTCATCAATAACTACCAAGTCGTAGTTACCCCAATTAATCGTTGCTAAATTAATGTCCCCAGAGTAACCAGAGTCACGACTCAAGTCGGTGTGAGACAGGACTGTATAGTTGAAGCGGTCTTTAACCAAAGGATTGAGATCGCTATTGTTTTGTGCTAGATATACAGTCCAATTATCGCGGAGTTTTTTGGGACAAAGAACCAAAACTTTTTCATTGCGAAGTTCAAAATATTTAATCACCGCGAGAGCTTCAAATGTTTTACCTAAACCAACGCTGTCAGCAATAATACACCCGTTATATCGTCGGATTTTATTGATGGCTGCCTTAACTCCGTCTTTTTGAAATTCAAATAGAGATTTCCAGATTTCTGTATCAAATAGGTGTAGCTGTTCGCTGAGAATATCGCTTTTTTCTAGGTCATCGAGAAATGTCTCGAAGATATGAAACAGAGTTTTGTAGTAGATAAACTCAGGATAATTATTCTGGTAAAGTTGCTCTAGGTACAGCAGCACATCTTGTGTGACATCTTCGATTAGTTCGGCATCATTCCAGAGTTCATCAAACCAGGCTTTAAGGTCGCGGGTATCCCGTTTACTATCTACTTCTAAATTGAGTTCAATATTGTTGTTATTTTTACCTAATCCGAGTCCCCGCATGGTAAAATTAGAACTGCCCATAATAGCATTTTCAGTTCCGTTCTGAGCAATGTGATACATTTTGCCGTGCAGTAAATTAGATTGCTTGACCGACCGTATCTGGACTTTTTTCTCAATCCATTCTGCACATTCTTTCGCAACCCGTTTTTGCTGCAACCGATTCTGTAGCTGCAAGCCCTGATCCTCAATTTGGAACGCCTTTTTATCAGTTTTACTGGGGTCAAGGGACTTGATGAAGCGCGGTTCACCAAACAAAAATTTCAAGCTTTTAATACCTAGAAGTTGTTCCTTCAAAGCATCAAAGGCATAAATTGTAAAGTAAGCAGAAACAATGGATAGGGTTGAGTTTTCCTCGACCTTGGCTTTCAAAAAATTGCCCACATTTCCGCGATGACGGTTGTCTCTAATTGCCGACTTTGGGAGAGAAGAATCATGCTGTGACATAGCCTACCTTTATGCGGTTGTTGCATTAGGCTATATTCTACATCTTCCACGATTCTTAGGAACAGGCAAGATGCCTGTTCCACAACACATACTGATCTTGTACCACGATTCTCAAGAACAGGCAAGATGCCTGTTCCACAACACATACTGATCTTGTACCAATCATCCCCGCAAACGACCCGATCGCAAAATACTCACAATCAACCAAAAACCCAAAAAACTCGCCGCCCCAAACAAACCATTACTCAGAAAAGATAGCTGAGCAGTTTGCGCGTTAGAAGAGATAATTGCCGCTCCCATAATCAGCGAACCCACGACAATACTAAAAGAAAGTCGGTTGGCTGAATCCCCCAAAGTGCGACGCAGCGGGTCGAGTTCTTTTAGCGTCAAGTTCCACTTCAAAGTTTCGGAAGTAACTCGGTCTAAAAGCACTTCCACCTGTCGCGGAGATTGTAAAGATAAGCTTTTTAGATCCAAAGCAGTTCTCAGCAAAGCTTGCACCGGGTCTTCTCCTAATAACTGACGCCGAAACATATCGGTCATCAGCGGTTTGACCTGTTCTACAATATTAAATCTGGGATTAAAAGAACGCGCTACTCCTTCTAAATTAGCGAGAGTTTTTGCATACAAACCGAGATTACTGGGAAGCCTAATCTTATTTTTGCGAGTGATTTCCAGCACTTCATAAAAAATTTCCGACAAGTTCATTTGCGACAAGCTGACATTATAATACTTCCGCAGCATTCGAGCCAAATCGTTCTCTAGATTAGCTAAACTTGTAGGCTGAGCAAATTCTGCCATTTGCAATGTTAATTGAGCGCAGCGCTGAGCATCTAAATCGACAATTGACAGCAACATTTCTGTCAGATTCTGTTGGGTGCGCGGGTCTAATCTGCCGACCATGCCGCAGTCGAGCAAAGCTATCCGGCCGTCTTTGAGATAAAATAAGTTGCCTGGATGCGGGTCTGCGTGAAAGAAGCCGTCAATATATAACTGCTGGAAGAAAACGCGGCAAAGCAGGGTTGTAATTTCTTCGCGTTCGGCATTTATATCTCCTTTGTGGCGAATTCCTTGCAAATCGCCTGACAAAATTGGGACTCCGTTCAGCCACTCCATGACTAAGAGTTTTTTTGTAGTTAATTCCCAGTTAATTTCTGGGAGGACAACTTGTGTGGGATCAAACCAGCGACTTTTTGATAAATTGCGGCGCAGTTCGTCTGTGTAGCTGGCTTCTTGAATGAAGTCTAATTCTGCACGCAGGGCGATCGCAAATTCTTCTGCTAGGGCCACAATATCGTATTGTTGACCGAGGTCTGTCAGCATGACAAGTTCTGCTAAACCTCGGAGCACGGCGATGTCTTGTTCGATGACAATATCAATACCGGGGCGCTGAACTTTTAGGGCGACTTCGCGGCCGTCTTTTAAGGTAGCTTTGTGGGTTTGGGCGATCGAACCTGCGGCGATCGCCTGAGTGTTAAATTTGGAGAAGGTTTCTTCGATCGACTGTTTGAGTTCCTGGCGGACGATTGCTTCTACTTCCAACCATGATACGGGCGGCACTTCCGCTTGTAAAGAAGAGAGGGTTTCGATGTAAGCAGCGGGTAAAAGGTCGGGACGGGTACTCAACAATTGTCCCAATTTTACAAAAACTGGGCCTAATTCGACGAGGATGTTGCGGAGAACCGCTGGAGTTGGGAGACTGGGTGCGTCGGTTTTGCGGCCGGTGAGGAGACTTTTCATGTAGTCCCAACCGTTGCGGAAGACGACCTCTAGAATTTCTCCTTTGCGAGAAGTGTTTTGAACTAGGCTGAACACGTGGTGGCCTCCGGGTCGATCGGGTTTAAGGGCTATATAACTACTAGGATAGCGCTGTTAACCAAGCTGACCTTGGTCTTGAGGAATAACTTTGGTAGAAATAGCGGGAATGGGTGCAATTCCTGCTGGGGATAGCTGCGCCGCGCGTACTTTGGGGTGTGGGGGAGGGCGATGGCGTTCCGCCCCGCAAGCTACGGTTTTTGGCGGTGGCATTAATCCTCATGCTAATATTACAGTTAAACCAGACACGATCTTTTTATAATTAAAATTATTGAGTTGAAAAATTGTGTCAAAGACTTGAATTAGTAAGTTATTACAAGCCAAATTCTAAATGTGTTTCAAACCCAATAAAAAACATGATTGCCATCCAATCTCCTGCAACCTCGATCGAATTATCCATAGACTTAACTGACGAGCAATTTTTTCAGCTTTGTCAGAACAACCGCGATTATCAATTTGAACGTACAGTATCAGGGGAGTTAATTATTATGCCACCAACGGGCAGCGAAACTAGCAAGCGCAATATGGATCTATCGTATCAACTTCAAGCCTGGAGCAGGCAAAATAATCTAGGAGTTGCCTTTGACTCTTCTGGAGGTTTCACCCTCCGTAATGGTGCCGATCGCTCTCCTGATGCCTCTTGGGTCAAAAAAGAACGGTGGGATGCTTTAACACCGGAACAAAAAGACAGTTTTGCTCCTTTATGTCCCGATTTTGTAGTTGAGTTGCGCTCAAAGACTGATTCGTTGAAAAAGCTGCAAGATAAAATGCAAGAATATATAGATAACGGTGCGAGATTGGGTTGGTTAATTGACAGGCAAAATCGGCGGGTAGAAATTTATCGCCCCGGTCAAGATGTGGAAATTCTCCAAAATCCTGCCACTCTTTCAGGGGAAGATGTACTGCCGGGTTTTGTGTTGGATTTAGTAGAAATTATGTAATTCTAGAATTATAGATATCGAGTAAGGACACGGCAGTGCCGTGTCCCTACGGAATTAGTTACAGTAAATCTTTCAATTTCTCATCTTCTCCCAATACTTTAATCACCTGTTTTATCTCCTGCGTCCTGTCTTTTTTCACAATCAAAGTCACATTACCATCTCTGACAACGACGACATCTTCTAAACCGATGGTGACGATGACTTCATTCTCATCCGCTGCATAGAAAATAGCGTCTTTGGTATCAATTCCGATGTGTTTTGCTAACTCGACATTCGGCTTGTCTCCTTGCAACAAACGGGCGATCGCATTCCAGTCACCCAAATCGTCCCAACTAAAGCCTACAGGTAATACACAGGCTTTTTGCGTCTTCTCCATCAGCGCGTAATCGATGCTAATTTTCGGCAATTCCGAGTAAGCAGCAGCGCCTTTTGCTTCCAAAGCTGCCATCATTTCCGGCACATGATTTCGCAATTCTGTCAAGACAGTGCCAACTTTAAATACAAAGATTCCGCCATTCCAACTAAACTTGCCGCTGGCTACAAATTCCTCGGCGGTGGCGCGATCGGGCTTTTCTGTAAACCTAGCCACACGATAGGCCGGAAAACCGCCAAAACTGCCAATTTCCTCGCCTTGTTCGATGTAGCCGTAGCCAGTGGAAGCATAACTCGGTTTGACTCCCAAAGTGGCGATCGCACTTTCCTTTGTCGCCAATTCAGCCGCCGCCTCCAAAGTCTTGACAAACTCCTCCGGTTCCCCAATCCAGTGATCCGCCGGGAAAAACCCGACAACCGCATCCTCACCGTAACGTTTCGCAATTTCGATCGCACTCCAAGCCACCGCCGGCGCTGTATCCCGGCCTTCCGGTTCGGCCAACAAATTCTCAGGAGGTAGCAGCGGCAATTGTTCCCGCACTCCGTCGGCCAGCATTTCCGATGTTACTACCCACAAATCTTCCCAGCCGTTACCTAATGTTAATAGTCGATCGGCTGTAGCTTGCAGCAAACTCTTGCCGCTACCGTCGAGACTGAGAAACTGTTTGGGGCGCTGCTTGCGACTCAGCGGCCAAAAACGTTCGCCTTTACCGCCGGCCAGAATCACAGGAATTAAGGTTCTACTCATGGTTTAAAGTTTAAACAATTGATGTCTATATTTTAAATTCTACCTTCTATCTTCCACCTGTCACTTTGTCAATCCAATTAGCATAAAATGATACCCGCGTGTCGCCGGAAATTTCGCCAAAACTGCCATTATCGTCAATTTTATCAATATCGCCGATATTTGTTTTGAAAAATCCGCGATCGCTATAACCCCAAGAACTAATCCCCGCAATTTTCCCGTCAACAAACGAAGGCCCGCCCGAATCTCCGCTAGCCGTAGCTATTTCATTTTTCCCCAAACCGCGATCGGCTAATTTAGGAAAATGCCTCCCCAAACTATCGTGTTCGGCGGTTCCGTCATCAAAATCAAAAATTAACTGACTCCCCAAGACTAATTCAGACATATCAGATTCAGTAGAACTTTTGAATATTTCGCCTAGTGCATCGTAGCGGTTTTGACCTCCATATCGTTTCGCCTCAGAATTAGAATTCTCATTTTGTCCTTTATTACCCAGGCCGATATATCCATAGCCAATTTTTGTAAACACTTTGCCAATTTCATTTTTATTCCTGTTAATTTCGTACTGTTCCACAGTACGCGGTGCGGTTTTTTTAAGCTTTAAAATAGCAATATCGTTTCCGACTTCTGATTCGTAACCAGTCCATCCCGGATGGATATAATAGTTGCTAACAGGGATAGTAACTTGACCGCTGGGCAATTTAAAAGTTGCCGTTACAGCAGTTCCAGCAGGAACCTTGACCCCGCCTTCATTGAGGCAGTGGGCGGCCGTGAGTACGTACAATCCTCCGGTTAACACCGAACCCGTACACTGCACCGGTTCGAGGTAGGCGACACCTGTATATCGCTCTAAAGCTAGGGGTTTGCGGGAACTGCTATCGCCAAAAGCACTAATTATCGATCGCCCTGCTTCGGCTGCTTCTAAAACTAAAAGTACAGTCAAAACTGTCATTAATAATATTTTTATAATTTGCTTCATTTGATGCTGTTGATAATTCGTGAAAAAATTAGGATAGTTTGCGATCGCACTCCGACTCAAGAAACCGGGTTTTTGGCAGAATTACGGGCTGTAACCAATAATTTTGGTGAAAAAACCCGGTTTCTGGCTACCCGTTCGTCAGAGTCGAGAAACCGGGTTTTTGGCAGAATTCAGCCCTGCAACGATATATTTTGGTGAAAAACCGGGTTTCTGGCTACCCGTTCGTCCTATATAAAATTGCGTAAGTCCTGAATAGGCGATTAGCTATTAGGAATGAGAATTAAATAACTTACACAAGTTTGTGGGGTGTCCCGCCCGCTCTTTTTGGACGGGCGGGACGCCCATCCCACAATAACAATAAAAATTGTAACTTATTTAATTCGCGATCCTTAGCTATTTATTGGACAATTCGATGTTAAGTTCGTTCACGACACGGCGCTTGAGCGGGAGCGATTTTTCTCTAGGAAGCAAGTCGAATACTTTCCGAAAGGCATCATCTACCTTCTCAAAAGGTATTTGTCCTTTTTCATTAAAAACTACTTTTCCCGATTGGTCGAGGATGACAGTTTGAGGTACGAAACCTTCGTAATAATGACCGGGTTCGGTTATTTTTGGTGACGGTTGCGAAGGCAAAGAGTCAATGCTTATCGGCATAAAATCTGCTTCGCGGCCGTAAAATTCCTGGAGGTTTGAGACAACGATCGCGTATTGCTTGGAGTCGCTACTGTCGTCAGTGTAAAAAACTAACAATGCGGGTTTTTTGCGGTTGAAAGAATCTGTGAGCTTGACTTTAGGAGGAACGAGGGAACCGTTGCCGGCGTAGAGAGCGAAGATGGTGCCGTCGAAGCGATCGTCCGTGAGTGTTGCGAAGGCGGGCGGCTGACCGGTGAGCAGTATCAAGCTAAGTGCGATCGCCACAGTTAAAAGACTAGCAGACACGATTCGCCGCAGCCAGCGTTTGCCTGAAGCTGCAATCAAAATTAATTTTTGGGAATCAGAAAATATCATAGGTGGTTGGCAGTTGCTGTAAAGTGGCGAAAAAGCGTGCAAAACATTATTAAGTTTATCAGCAAATGCCTGTATTTACAGTTGAGTAGGTTAAATTGGTTTTTGACAAACTATTTTAATCTGCTTTTATTGGCGATCGACAACACTATGGGTAGGGATACGGTACTGCCCATTGGTTTCAACTTAAGACTAAAACCCTTGATAAATCTCGCTTTTAGTCGAGTCTAGATCCCCCTAAATCCCCCTTAAAAAGGGGGACTTTGAGTAATTTCTTGTCCCCCCCTTAAGAAGGGGGGCTAGGGGGGATCTGAGTTTTATAGTCAAACAGCAATCTCTGACTACGTTTGAGTCTTAAGTTGACACTCCTTTGGTACTGCCGCGTTCCTACAGATATCCCGTACAATCCACGGGATTTGATATCAACCGATCGCTGGTGACTGACAGATAGAAACTGACAACTAGGAACTGACAACAAATGATGATTGCTTTGCTTCACTTATTCGCGCAAACGCCCGTTGCTGAGGCTTCCGGGCCAGCTCAAATTAATATCTTACAGGCTATTGTTTTAGGCATTGTCCAAGGATTAACGGAATTTTTGCCAATTAGCAGCAGCGCTCATTTAAAAGTCGTGCCTTTAGCCCTCGGCTGGGCCGATCCGGGTGTTGCTTATACTGCTGTCATTCAATTAGGCAGCATTGTGGCAGTGCTGTGGTATTTTTGGAAAGACTTAACAAATATAGCTATTGGTGGATTTAAAGCTATTAGGCGCTCAGACTACGAATCCCAAGAGTTTCGGATGGCGCTGGGGATTGGTTTGGGAACTATACCAATTATATTTTTTGGATTGTTAATCAAGATATTGGTGCCAGATTTTGATAAATCACCGCTGCGGAGTTTGGGAGCGATCGCGATTGCTTCGATCGTGATGTCGCTGCTGTTAGCGATCGCCGAAAAAACTGGCAAGCGCGAACGGGATTACGAAAAATTAGATATCAAAGATGGTATTTTAATGGGATTAGCTCAAGCAATGGCAATAATTCCTGGTGTTTCGCGATCGGGTTCTACCCTAACAGCAGGATTGTTCCTCGGATTGCAAAGAGCCGCCGCCGCCCGATTTTCTTTCTTGTTAGGAATTCCGGCAATTACTCTGGCTGGTTTAGTCGAATTGAAAAGTGCTTTGGGTGAAGGCGCCAGCGACGCTGGAGTTGTAGCTTTGATAGTCGGAACAATTTCAGCTTTTATTTTTTCCTATATTTCGATCGCCTGGCTGATGAAGTTCCTGCAAACTCAGAATACGTGGGTGTTTGTGTGGTACCGGCTGGCCTTTGGCGTGGCGATTTTAACTGCTCTCGCAGGTGGTGTATTACAAAATCCACAAGGATAAGATAAATTTTGTAGGAGTGGCAAAAGTCACTCCTACTATACCCGCTAGTCAGAAAAAATGACAGAATTTAACTATGACCGCATATCACGAATCCATCATCGACCAGTTCACCCGTCAAGCTGTACCATTCTCTAACTTGTACGGCCACACAAATCAAGAATCTCTCGATTTACTGATGAAGATGGCAAGCATATCTGACAAGGATACAGTTCTAGATGTGGCTTGCGGCCCGGGTATTGTGGCTTGTGCTTTTGCGGCAGTTTCCAATCGCGTTACGGGCATCGATTTAACACCGGCAATGCTAGAACAAGCCCAGATTTTGGCAGAGCAAAAAAACTTGACTAATCTCTCGTGGCTGCAAGGCGATATCGAAACGCTACCGTTTCCCGATGATAGTTTTTCCATTGTGCTGAGTCGTTACGCTTTCCATCACTTCTTGCAGCCCGATGTTGTGCTGTCGGAGATGGTTCGGGTGTGTCGCGCGGGCGATCGCATTTTGATTGCTGATGTGGCAATGCCACCGGAAAAAGTTGATGCTTACAACTATATTGAGAAGCTGCGCGATCCATCTCATACTCGCGCCTTGACTCTGGAAGAGTTGCCGAAATTAGTCGCAGATGCGAATCTGCAAAATGTCAAATTAGCATTTTATAAGGTAGAATTGGAGCTAGAACAGCAGTTAGCTGCTTCTTTCCCCAACCCCGGCGATGACGATAAGCTGCGACAACTTTTTAGAGAAGATATTGGTGTTGACAGTCTGGGGATTGGCGTACATTTTCGAGGCGATGCAATTCATTATGCGGTTCCCATCGCTGCGATCGTTGGCGAAAAAGCAAAGTTATATAGCAATCCTAAATGATTTAAATCAATTTGTAGGGGTAGTGGATGGTGCGTGCCTACCCCATTGATTTTCTAAATATAATGTGCGTCGCCAGTAATAACTCTCGCTGCTACAACTATTAAGTCCAGGTACGTTGTTGCGCTTTAGCGCTCTTTCCAATATCCCAAAAAGAGCGCCCAAGCGCAACAACGTACCTGCTCAAAAATAAAATGCTAAGTCTTTAATTATAAGAGACGATTCCCTACGATCGCACCAGCAACTCCCCAAATCGAATACCTACTCTAGATACCAACCTCCCGGTTCAACCTCCAAATCCAGCATTGTTTTGAAATCAGCCAAATAGTTGAACATTTCCGAGTTCAAATAATTCTCTTCATTTTTGAGTCCACCCTGCCACACCTTTTTATCGAAGGTTCCGACAACAAAATAGTCATTGCCGATCGCCTGCGGTGCGATTTTCTGCAAGCCTAATATCAATTCTGCCTCCAATTCATCTTGATGCGCCATAATTAACTCGCATTTAGAGCAGTAGCGACAGGTTTTTCCCTGTATGAGTGGGCCCAGGCCCTCAATCCAGATAAACAAAGCAAATTTCCGCAGATGTGTCAGTTTTTCACACTTCGGGCATTTGCTCAACCGGATATCGCTATACGGGTTCAGCATGAAGGAATATCGAGGTTTTAATTTGCCAATGTAAGTTTTAGACTTAGCCATCGC
Organism: Microcoleus sp. PH2017_05_CCC_O_A; assembly: GCF_020738785.1. NCBI lineage: Bacteria > Bacillati > Cyanobacteriota > Cyanophyceae > Oscillatoriales > Microcoleaceae > Microcoleus > Microcoleus sp. PH2017_05_CCC_O_A. Next base: position 21,071 of record NZ_JAEQCB010000058.1, read on the forward strand.
AGTAATCCCTGGAAAAATCAATGATTTAATGTTAGCAGCAAGACATTCGATCGGAGATAAGATGCAATCTTTGTTGCTTTTTGTATAGGCCCGATTGTCGATCGCGTTGCTCCTGATAAATACGATCTGTTGGTAGGATGGATTGCATTGCTGGGCGTGTTGGTGATTACGCACCTCGCAGCTAGCAGCCGGAGCCCGGGGAATTATACCATTTTCAATTTTCAATTATTGTAGAATGCAGCGGGCTCTCCAAGTCGATCGCGCTCTGGACTTGTTCGCAAAGTCGATCGGCTAAAATTAAACTTGAACTCGGGCGCAGGAGTAGCTATGCAAAAAGTAGCAGTATTTGGCAACACCGGAGGCGGTAAATCCACTCTCAGCAAGAGATTATCGGACATCACTGGATTGCCCCTTCACATCTTAGACAAGATTCAATATCGATCGGGCGGCGCTGAGGTTCCAAAGGAAGATTTTAAGCGCGCCCATCAAGAAATTTTGCAGACTGACAGATGGGTTATTGACGGGTTTGGTTGCATAGAAACCCTCTGGCTGCGACTTGATGAGGCGGATACCCTGGTTTTTATCGATCTACCGCTATACGTGCATTTCTGGTGGGTGACTAAAAGACTGATGTCGGGTTACTTTAAACCACCCGCAGGCTGGCCGGAAAACACCCCAATATTAAAGAGTTCGCTTACCAGTTACCGCGTGCTTTGGTTGTGCGACAAATATTTGAACCCAAAATATCGCGAATATATCGATCGGGCACGAAGTACCAAAAATGTTTATCACATCACATCGACTGAGCAGATTTCGCAATTTTTTGAATCAATTGAAAATGAGTTTAACTTTGAAAATGGTGCAGCAGCCTCACAAGCGGACTAAAATTCTATCATCGTCGATCGAACTTGGAAATTATTGGCGAACTTCCTCGATAGTTTGTGCTTTGAAAGTCACTACATAGGCATAGAAAGCTTTGCGATCGTCTCTGTAGGTGAGAATGTATCGCTTTAATTTGCGATCGCTCATTCCAGCATAATTGACGTTATTCATGGCTCAATATTCCCATCTATTTATAATATAGTATCAAGGGCGATCGCTCTGCGAAAATACTCCTCTTTCGTTCGATCGAAGGCAAATCGAGGGCGATCGTATCCTATTTTTCTCACCTCCTCACTCAGGCGGGCCAAAGCGATCGGGCAAGTCATCAAGAGTTAACCCACGCGATCGCAAAAAATTTGCCAAAGCTTTCATCTGGGCAATTGTGAATGTCGGCACGTTATCTCCGGCTTCCCAGCGACTCACAGTGCGTACCGATGTCCCAATTTGCCGAGCAAATTCTTCTTGGGACATTCCTAACTCATCTCTCAGTTTTTTCAGCAGTGATTCGCCAGCTTCTTCTTGAGGTTGTCTTCGCTTAATCATTACAAAATGTGACATTGTGTCTAGACCGCTTGACAAAACAATTTTGTCCAGACACTATGTCTATATAGACAGCAAAAGGGCAGAGTACGGGAAATCAGCCCTGCCTTTCTAGTGTCTCATTTTGCTCGCAATCTATGACAGAACAACGATGAACTACAAACAACAACTTTACCCGTGGGTGATTTACCGTCACCTGCCCAACCTGCAACGCCTGACAGTTGCGCGTTTTCGCCGCCGAAACGACGCCGAGGAACACTTGCGGATTATCAAAAGATTGCTGCCGCAAGTGGAGTTTGCGATCGCCTTTGAGGTGAATTCGCAGCAGCCAACAAATTGTGCAAGATAATATAAGAGCGATCGCACTTTGGGAATAAAAGGGCGATCGCATTTCCCAGAATTGTAAATTGAGATATAATAGAGAGCAAGCAAAAACTCTTACAACCAAGTCTATGTTTACTTATAGCAAGGTACTGAATCAAGTTAAAAGCCTCACGCTTGCAGACCAACTGCGGTTATTAGAAGACTTGAAAAAAATGATTCAGTTACGAGAAGAAGTTGCAGAAGATGATGAAGTGATTTCAGCAGAAGAAATAGCAGAGAGTGAAGCTGCTTGGCAAGATTATAAAGCTGGTCGCGATCGGGGGATATCCTCCCAAGAACTCAAATTGAAGCTGTTGGTAGAAAAAATTGCAGCAAGTAATGTCTTTGAGGATATTAGCGATCCGGTGGAATGGCAGCGAGAGTTGCGTCAAGATCGTCCACTTCCTGGTAGGGATGAATAATATCGCACTTTGGAAAGATAAAGGCGATCGCGCTTCCCTAGCTCCTAAATTGCTATAATAACAATCAGCCAAAAAATCTCAACATAAAGCCTATGTCTACTTATAGCGAGGTACTGAGTCAGGCTCAAAGTCTCACTCCTGACGAGCAACAGCAGCTTTTAGAAGTATTGAAGAGATGGCGCGGTTTTTTGCCGTATCGTGTGGATGCTTTGGAATTCCAGTTGCAACTTAGAGCAGAATGGGATGAGTAAGAGAGGAAAGAAAAAGGGCGAGGCAGTCATCAAGAGCTATAATAATAAAAATAAAGAATAGTTGATATTAGCTATGCAGCGAATATTTGAGGCTATATTGAAGGGAAACCTTTTAGAATGGGCTAATGAGGTTCCAAAACAGGGCGATGAGCCTGTCAAAGTTTACGTTACTTTGCAAGAAGAGCGATCGACTTTAAGTGCTGAGTTTCCCCGTCAGAGAATAGTTGAAATATTGGAAATAATAGCAGCAAGTAATGTCTTTGCTGATATTAGCGATCCGATGGAATGGCAGCGAGAGTTGCGTCAAGATCGTCCACTTCCCTGGTAGGGATGAATAATATCGCACTTTTGGGAAAAAATGGCGATCGGCTCGCTGGTGAAAAGAGACAAGTTGCGATCGCCTATCTGATGACTTAAAATAGAAGAGACTAGGACTTACGCATTGACAAAAAGCATTATCTATGTACTCTCGGCCATAGCATCACTCTGAAGGTTCGCAAAAATATGCTCACGTATAACTAAAGTGA
>NZ_JAEQCB010000059.1:0-45568 GCF_020738785.1 Microcoleus sp. PH2017_05_CCC_O_A
GCACCAAGTCACTGAGGAGCCGTGTGAAGAGAAATTTTCACGCACGGTTTTGGAGAGCGGCGGCTCTCGTGAGAGGGTCGCCGACTTTAATCGCTCGTGCCAAGATGCTATCGGGGCAATATTTAATGCGATTAGGTATAAGCAAAAATATGTGCTAGATGCGGACATCGCCAAATGCTTCGACAAAATCGACCATGAAGCACTGCTTAAAAAATTAAATACATTCCCGCTTTTGCGCCGCCAAATCAAGGCATGGCTCAGAGCGGGGGTGATGGACGGACAGCAGTTGTTTCCAACACTTGAGGGTACGCCACAGGGTGGAGTTATTTCTCCACTACTGGCTAATATAGCTCTCCACGGGATGGAACATCGAATTAAGGAATTTGCCAAAACCTTGGACATCAAAAAGTCAACAGGAAAAGGGCAAGTAAGCTGGCAACAAAAATGTAAAAGCATATCCTTAATAAGATACGCCGATGACTTCGTAATTCTCCACGAAGATTTAACCGTTGTTCAAAAGTGTAAAGAGATAATCTCTGAATGGCTAAAAGGCATGGGTTTGGAGCTAAAATTCAGTAAAACAAGGATAGCTCACACAATGAGCAGCCATGATGGACAGTCTCCAGGATTTGATTTCCTGGGATTCAAAGTCAGGCAATATCCATCTGGCAAATATACTAGCGGGAAAAATCCCCAAGGTGAACTACTGGGTTTCAGCACAATCATCACCCCAAGCCCGACAAAAGTTAAGATACACCTCAAAGAAATCGCAAGAATAATAGACATCCACAAAGCCAAATCTCAATCAGATTTAATTAAGAGGTTAAATCCTCTAATTATAGGGTGGGCTAATTATTACCGAACGGTTCCAAGTAGCAAAGTCTTCTATAAATTAGACTCACTGGTGTATCAAAAACTCAGAGCTTGGGCAAATCATCGCCATCACAAATCGAAAACATGGGTGTCAAATAAATACTGGCAAACCATAGGCAATGATCACTGGGTATTCGCAATCAGGGAAGAAGGGACTAACCCTCTCCGGTTACGTAAACATGGTCAAATAAAAATCATAGACCATGCCAAAGTTAAAGGCGAATCGTCACCATACGACGGAAACCTGGTGTATTGGAGTATAAGAATGGGAAAACACCCTGAAAGTCCCAAAAGAGTGACAACACTTCTTAAGATTCAAAAGGGTAAATGTTCTCACTGCGGATTACATTTTCGAGACGAAGATGTCATGGAAGTTGACCACAGAATTCCTAAATCGAAAGGTGGAAAGGATTCTTATGACAACTGGGACTTACTTCACAGGCATTGCCACGATATAAAGACTGCTACAGATGGCAGTCGGGGTACAAAATCTAGCTGTAAAAGTGTTAAACCTAAGCCACCTTCACGTACAGAATGGTTCTGGAAAGAGGATATGTTGGTAACGCGGTATGAGTGACAATCACCGAGTCATTGAGGAGCCGTGTGAAGAGAAATTTTCACGCACGGTTTTGGAGAGCGGCGGCTCTCGTGAGGGGGTCGCCGACTTTAATTTTCTGAATTTAGATCCAATTCCTGTCTACGGAAATATTGGATCTCAGGATGTCACATTTAGCGGTTCGCGAATTAAGAGAGGATTGTACAAAACGTCGTTGGGTCGATTGATTAATGCCGATGTTAATGGGTCTTATAATATCTTAAGAAAAGCAATCCCAAATGCTTTTAGCGATGGGATAGGGAGCTGTGTAGCTCAGCCGAGGCGGGTTAATCCGCTCAAAGTGAAAGCGAAAGGGGAGGGACTCAATGCCTCCCATGTCATGTAATAGATGACTATACTTTTACCAGCTATAGCCTAACGGCTCGGAGACCGGCTTGGTGGCTCGGTTTCCGGGGGTTCGGGAGCCACAGTCGGTGACTCAGCAGCCGGAGGATTCAGCGATTCCTCCCAAATTTTGATTTGCGATCGCGCTTGCTCAAAAGCCCGAGAACCGGAGGGAATTTTCTTTAAAGTCGCGATCGCCCCAGCCAGATCCGACGACGATTGTTCCACACCCATCGCCAAAATTCGCTGGCTCCACTCCTCGATCGCCTCACTAGCCTGCCAGCGGAGCGAACTCGTATCGGGTACCTGAAGGGCTAGCGTAATTGCTGCTTGCAAGGAGTCAGCAGTTCCCGCTTGGGCGGCCTGACGGGCGCTCTGCAAGCCTTGCTCGCCCTGCAATTGAGCTTCCCAAGTCCGAATGTTCGATCGAGCTTCCTCATATAGCACCCGTCCCGATCGAATCCGGCGTGCCATCTCAATGGCCTCGGCCAAATTACCCCTAGCCGCTAGTTGCTGAGCTCTCTCCAAAAACGGCTGGTCTTGAAGGCGCTGTCTTCTCTCGATCCAAGCTTGAATTTTGGTTTGAGCTTCCCCGTAAAGCGCTCTTCCTTGGCCGATCCGAGAAGCTTGAGCTACGGCTGCTTCCAGAGAATTTGGATCGCCGGTAGTCGCTAAATCGTTAGCTCTTTGCAGGTAGGGACTGTCTTCTAGCAGTTCGATTTGACGGCTCAAGCGATCGATTTGAGTCCGAGCTTCCTTAGAGCGGGGATTTGATTCCGGGACTGTTTGCAATTGGGCGATCGCAGCCCTCAAGTCCTTGACCCCTCCCGGCGCTGCCAGCCTACTTGCCAAATCCAAAATTTTCACATCAGCCATTTCTTGCTGCCAGCGGCCGACTAAATCTTGAGCTTGTTTGTACAAAGGGCGGCCGTCTTTCAACTTTTGAGCGAGATCGATCGCCTTAGACAAACCATCAACAGAGCCGGTCAAAGCCTGAGCCGTAGCCTGAGCCAACTCGTTAAAATCCTGTACTTGTTCCTTTAAATTTGCAGCCTCTGGAATCTTGTTAGCGATCGAGATCGCCTGCTGCCAATCCCCTGCTTGCAAGCGTTTTTGGGCGATCGCCATCACTTTCTTGCTAAATTCCGCGATCAGCTTATTGGCAGCTTGATACAAATAACTCTTTTGATCGATGCCCTGAGCCAGCTTAATCCCCGTCACCAGATTGTCCAGCCCTCCCTCCGAGGCTGTATTCCTGGCTTTTACCAACTTATTACCCTCAGCCTTTGTCGTCTGAATTACCTTAGTGAGTTCCTCATACTTCGTCGATTCCCAAAAAGTATTTCCCGTATCCAACAGCAGAGTAGCTTGGCGGAAAGCCAGCCCCCACTCTTCCTGACGCAAGTGGTCTTCTGCCGTGCGGTAAAGTTTCTCTGCATCGCTCCATGTTGACTGCCACTTTTCAATCTGCTTTTGCACCGCAGCGTAAGCGGGAACGTCTTGAGGAACCTTGCGGGCGATCGCGATCGCCTCATCCAGCTTTCCTTCTTGGAAACTAGAATTTCCCAACCTGAGAATATCCTGCGACCAGCGATCGATCTGACCGTTAATTCTCGATCGTAGCGGGTGATCTTGGGGCAAAGCATTCACTAATTCGATCGCGCGCAGCAAATCATCCGCCGTCCGCTTGCTGGCTGCTTCTTGAGCGCAAAAAAAGCGATCGTTAGCAGAAGCCGTCGGCCAAAAAATCTTCGAGCAATTCGACTGCGAGGTTAGGTTTAGCAAAGACGAAATTGCCACAAACCCCATACCCACCGACATCAGCAAACTCACCGCCAGCCAAAACTGCCATTTTTTCGACCAGAAGCGCCACAGCCGATAGGGGTCACGTGGCGGTTGCGAGTTTTCTCCAGACTCTTTCGGCTGCTGTTCCAGATGCCCTCCCGGCAGTTTTCCTGAAGTAACCAAATCTCGGATTTCTTTAAGTCGCTCAGCGCGATTTTTCCTGGCTGGAATTGGCACTAGCGAGGAAGTATCCTTTTTTGACTCCAAGGATTCTGATGCAGACCAACGGCCTGGTGTTTTGCGATCTTGACTCATAAATCTCCGCTCACCACAAACAGCAACCAGCCAGTGTTAGTTATTTTAAAACTGCGATCGCTGATATCCACTGCTCTATAGAATGTATCCATCACTTTTACCAGAAAGAATTGGTTTCAAGCCTATCCCTTATGGGGATAATTTAAAAGAAGATTATTCATTACTCCAATCCACTTCCTTCTAGGTAGAGGTCAACTGTCAACTGTCAACTGTCAACTGTCAACTGAATGAAATACTCCTGCAGGCGGAACACTGCAAGAGCCGTAGCTTGCGGGGCCCGACGCCATCGCCCACAACGCCCCAAACAAAATTTCGTGATTAGTTGACATACTCACCGCCCTAAAAGTGCGGTGATTCTTGACGCTTCACAGGGGTCTGCTACCGAAGTAGTCTTACGTCCCCTCTGCGCCCGTTTAGAGTCGTGGCAATGCCCTATCCCGACTTTTTCTATATTTCTCGCAGCATTCAAATCCCTGTCTTGCTGAGTGCCACAATTAAGGCACAACAGCGAACGAATAGAGAGGTCTAATTTGCCCCACTTAAACCCGCAATCTGCACACACCTGACTGGTAGGTTCCCAGCGACTAATTACCCTAAATTCCCTGCCTAGCTGTTCAGATTTAGCCTCACACAGTACCCTAAACTCATACCATCCTTGCTGACTAATGCTAAGCGCAAGTTTGCGATTCTTGACCATGCCAGACACGTTCAAATCTTCTAAAACAATTACTTGGTTTTCGTTAACTATTTTGCTTGACAGTTTGTGCAGGAAGTCTTTGCGCGTGTCTGCAATTTGGTTATGCAGTTTGGCAATTTGAAGCCGGGTTTTATTTCGGCGTTTTGAGTCTTTGAGTTGCCTTGCTAGCTTGCGTTGAAGAGAGCGAATTCTTCGGTCTAGCTGCTTGTAGATTGGGCTTTGAGCTGATGTTCCATCACTCATTACTGCAAAGGTTTTAATGCCCAGATCGATGCCGATGCTGTGGTTTTTGGCTTCGACTAGATCGGGATTAATCTCTACAACAAAGCTTAAGAAATAGCGATTGGCACAGTCTTTGATAACGGTTACAGAACTAGGAACTGACGGCAATTTCCTAGACCAGACTGGATTAACAACTCCAATCTTGGCTAAATAAACCCCATCTCCCTTGATTGAAAACCCCCCGCGAGTTAATCTTGCAGACTGACTGTTTGCGCGCTTTTTGAAATTGGGATAGCCGCTTGAGCGCCCTTTTCTTTGTCCCTTGCAAGACTCAAAGAAGTTTTTAAACGCTGTCTCTAAGTCTGCTATTGACTGTTGTAAGGGGATTGCCGATACTTCACTCAGCCATGCCCTCTTTTCTGTTTGCTTACCCTGAGTGATTATTAGTTTCTGAAGTTCTGCTGATTTGGGTTTCTTTTCAGATTGCTTGCAAAGTGCAAGTGCATCATTCCAGACCACTCGAACACAACCAAATAATTGAGCCAAGCTCTGTTTTTGTTGGTCGGTTGGATAAAATCTGTATTGATACCTTGCTTTCATTTTTTTACTTTTGTTCTTGCTCTATTATACTAGGTTTTGCCAAAAAAGTCAGGAATAATTAAAGCCGTCCTATAAGGACGGGGCTTTAGACCCATTGTCCCGATAGCAATGCTTGAGGAACTTCAACATCACATTGCAAAGTGAGCATGGCATAGTAACCAGATGCTCGCTTCACAATACGAATTTGCTTAACTTCAAACCCCTCTAAAATCGGGCGCGATAGATGTATCTTGACGGGGCCAATCTTAGGCAAATTAACCCAGTCTGCACCCTCAAAACGTTGAACGGATTCTAGGTTTAATTGCGGAAACACAAATGAGCGCATCGGCTTTTTAAACCTAGGAAACCCGTGCCCCCGATCGCACATCGCCACAAACGCTGCCTCTAAGAAAGCGCAACACCTGTTGCAAGACATGGGTATGAGGTAGCTTCAGTTCAGGAATCAACTGCTTTGCCTGGGAAAGCGTTTTGCACGCTCCGCGCAAAGGTTGGACGGGGTGCATCAGCGGGGATAATGTATTCCTGCCGGATGCTGCATGAGTTGACATCACACTTACGGGAGTTCACCCAATCCTTCCGTTCTCGCAATGCAAAGTTGTAGACCTTGCGGCAGATAGTCAGCCACTGGTCGATAGTTTCGCGTTGTGCGTCGGTGGGAATGAGTTTGTATTCGTAGGTGAGATTCAACATTGCACCATTTTACAACCAGCCTGAATAAATAATATTCCGTTTATTCAAATTCCTCGACGTAGAGTTCTAGGCGACTGAAGTCGCCTCCGGCTTATCCCCAAGTCGGTCGCCAGGGGCTTGCTCCTGGTTTTTCGGTCATCCCCAACTCGCACTCAATAGAGCCAATTACACATTATGGTCTCAAGAACCGGAATTCGATCGCAAATCCCCGATCAGTTCGGCAAGTTCCTCGGTGTTAGCCTTGTAAACCTCATTGCAGAAATGGCAAGTAGCCTCAGCCCCGCCATCTTTTTCGATCATGTCTTGAAGTTCGGCTTCACCCAACATTTTCAGAGCTCCCAAAACTCGATCGAACGAACAGCCACAGTGAAAGCGCACCATCTGAGTTTCCGGGAAAATTTCCAGGCCCATATCACCCAGCAACTCTTCCAGAATCTGGTGCAGCGTTTTGCCCGATTGTAGCAACGGCGTAAAGCCCGACAGTGCAGTCACCCTAGATTCTAGAGTTTGCACAAGTTCTTCATCCGTCGCCGCCTTCGGCATAACCTGCAACAGCACGCCCCCAGAAGCTTGCACCCCCGCCGCCCCCACAAACACCCCCAAAACCAGAGCCGAAGGAGTCTGTTCCGAGGTTGCCAAATAGTGAGTCAGATCGTCCCCAATTTCGCCGGAAACCAATTCTACCGTACTTGAGTAAGGGAAGCCGTATCCAGCGTCGCGCACCACATACAAATAGCCGTCACCGATGGCGCCGCCGACATCAAGTTTGCCTTTAGCATTGGGCGGCAATTCCACTGAGGGATTGCTGACATAACCTCGAACCGTGCCATCAAGTCCCGCATCAACCAGAAGTCCGCCTAGGGGCCCATCTCCTTTGATGCGAATGTTGACTCTCGATTCGGGCCGCTTCATGCTGGAAGCGAGTAACAGCCCTGCTGACATTGTGCGTCCGAGGGCTGCTGTAGCGACGTAGGAGAGCTTGTGCCGCCCTCTTGCTTCTTCGGTGAGGCGGGTGGTAATGACGGCTACAGCGCGAATTCCACCATCTGCGGCTGTAGCGCGAATTAATTGATCGGCCATGAAAAACCTGACTTGTCTTTTGATACTGCTGGAACTATTTTAGAAGTTCTTGAAGGTTGTCGCAGCAAATGGTCAGTTCGGAAGGGCGATCGAGCTTCACGACTCCTCAGGGTGCGGGGGCTGCGACGCAATGCCGTTTTATTCTCATCATATAAAAATTGCGTTGCTTAATCAGGGTATGAAAAAAAATAAGTTGAAAATCCCCAAGCTTTGTCGATACTGGTTTCTATGACTGGCATATTTAGCCTTTCATACCGTAAATCAGCAACGCCTGGTTTTTGGCGAATATTCGATCGCGCGGGACATTCCTGCACGCTGTCACGCATTTACCGCTGTTGTTCGCTGGCTCAGATTTGAAGAAGCAGTCACCGAACTTGATGATGTGCAAGTAATTCCCGAAGTCGAAAGCAGATGGCTTTAGATTTTTAGACTGAAGAAATTGCTCAATTAATCACCTTGAAAGTTTAAGAGTATGTGATATCAAATTCGCATTTAACTCAATACGCTTGGTTAGTATTTTTTGGTCGTTGCAAGGAACCATCTTATGAACGTGAGCCGTAGGAAAGCAATCGCAAAGTCTATTTTATACATCGTTATTTTATCTATATTGACAGTCTTAACTGAACCGTATTGGGATTCAAATAATGTTTAAAATTTAAGCTATTGAGCATTTAAATTACATATTCCGACGATACTCTGAGCAATGTCACACTCATAGCTTGAGTAATTGTTGATACAGAATTTGAATGTAGATAAAGCTTATACTCCCGCTAACCTAACGATCACCTAACCTTTACCTGGGTCGGTTAGAGTGAGATCGCTAGGTCTCACACTAATGTTTTTTAGCTGGAAATAACGGATATGCCACCAACATCGAAAGCACTTTTAGCGGAAGTCCAGCATAACACAGGAGCAACTCGAAACTTGCATTTTTATGCAAAGGGCGAAACCATTCCTTTAATGTCCCAAGGCCTTTGGCGCGTCTGTCAAGGTTTAGCACAACTGAGTACCCTTTATCCCACCGGAGAAGAAGGACTTTTGGGTTGGGTGGGGCCTTCGATGTGTTTCGGTTTGTGGTTGACTTCCTTGCAGACTTACCGAGCTACGGCAACATCAGACGTTTATTTGATGTGGTATTCTATGGTGGAAATTGAAGCTTCTCCTCAATTGGCTCACGAGTTGTTGCCTCAAATGGTGCGGCGGCTGCGACAAATGGAATCAATTTTGGCGATCGCCGGACAGCGCCGAGTAGAAGACCGTTTGTATCAACTTCTGCTATTATTGCAACAGGACTTCGGTCAGCCTGTGGTTGAGGGAACTCGTTTGAGCATCCGCTTGACACATCAAGATATTGCTAATACTATTTGCACGACTCGCGTAACGGTAACGCGAATGTTGGGAAAATTGCAGCAGCAAGGGTTAATCAGTCGAGATGGCGATCGGCATTTAATACTTAATAAAGGTGTTTTTGCGTCCACCTCCGATTTGTTTGGCTGCAACCCTCAAGCAGTCTAGAACCGACATCTATCTATTCGCATCTACACTCTACATAAAGTCTTCGAGTATTGGCTATCAAACCCCACTGCATGAGAATTGTTGGTCTCGATATTGCTCCCGCGATCTACAGCAATACCTTTGCAGTCAAAAAAGATATAATTAAACGGTGCATCTACTTAAACAATAAACCAATGGCTAACTCAACTCCAGAAACACCAAAACCAGACAAAAAAGAATTAACTGATATCACAGCTAAACCTCAAGAAAAACAAGAAGAACCGCCAAATAAGGGTGACGGGCGGCAATAGATAAAACGGCGGTTGAAACCGCGTCTATACCGTCTTATTCATGGGCTTGTTTTAGCGGAAATAACTTGACAAATTACTCAGCTTGTGTATTGCCGTTGGTCGATCGCAACTTCGGCTTGGACGGCTGTCCCCGCCGTCCATCCAGAGAAACCACCTCAGCCTCAGAACTCTCCCTAGCCACCCGAATCAGCAACCCCGACAACAACAAACTCGCCACCATCGAAGAACCGCCATAACTAAAAAACGGCAGCGGCAAACCCGTAGTCGGCAAAACCCCCGTCGCCACCCCAATATTCAGCAGCGACTGTCCCACCATCACCACCATCACCCCAATCGCCACCAACTGAGACTCAGCATTCCGCGCCCGCATCGCCACCCTCAAAGCCACAGTAGCGTAAGCCGCCAACATCAGTAACAGCGAGAAACCTCCCACCAAACCAAACTCCTCAGCAAACACAGCAAAAATAAAATCGCTGTACTGAATCGGCAAATAAAATAACTTTTGCTGAGACATCCCCAAACCAACGCCCCAAATCCCGCCAGAACCCACAGCCAGCAGACTTTGAACCAACTGATAACCATCCTGCATCGCATCAGCCCAAGGATTGAGAAAAGACATAATCCGGCGGCGCTGATATTCCTTAAAACTAATACTTAAAACCGCCAACAGCATTCCCCCTATAGCCGTTCCACCCAACTGCAAGTAAGGTAAGCCCGCCGCCAAAGCCACCAACCACAAAGTCATCCCGCACAAAGCCGTGGTACTCAAATTCGGCTGCAATAAAATGCCCAACAGCATCGCGCCGAAAATTAACAGCCAAGTAAACCGAACTTTATTCGTCAATCGAGGCCAGTTGCCGAAAATGCGGGCGCTTTGCAGAACGAAAAACGGTTTAATCAACTCAGAAGGTTGAATAATCGGCACCGGGCCCAGAGATATCCAGCGAGTTGCGCCGTTGACTGTGGTTCCCACTCCCGGAATTAAGGTCAACCAGAGCACTCCCAGCAGCACCAGAATGCCCAACTGAGCTGTTTTCATCAGGTAACGCAGGGGGGAGTAAACCATTAAGTTAAAGCCCGCCAGCCCGATCGCCACTGCGATTAGTTGCCGCTTAAAATAGTAAAGGCCGTCTCCCAATTCGGAATTGGCAATGGGATAGGAAGCTGAAAACAATGCTGTCAGCCCTACAAACAGCCACAAAAAAGTCAGCCACCGCAGCCATCGGGCCTCCGCAGCCCATTGCGACGCGCTGGGGTCAAAAAATGGAATGAAGCGTCGAATATCATTAGTCATTAGTTATGAGTTATGAGTTATGAGTGCGAGCTTAAGAGCTCGCGAACTTTATCATTAGTTAAGCTGTTGTGCATTTGAATTTAATTTGGGGGCGGGCTAGAAGCCCACCCCACAAGAATTTCAAGAAACAAGATTGTAAACATCAGATGCACGCCAGCTTAATTCGCGGTGGTCAAAAACCGGGTTTTTTAGCCAAATATTTGCTTAAAACCCTCAATGTCGATTTAAAAACCCGGTTTATTTGTGGGCGAGTGCATAAGTCTTATCAGCTAATTAGCATTTAAATTGCACGTCAAGAAATAATCAACCTCTTGTGGGGTGGGCTTCTAGCCCGCCTCAAATATCCAATTTTAATGTGGAACAGCCTAGCTAAAATCATAACAAACAAAAAAAGAGGTCGATCGCGACCTCTTCCCCTCTATCAATCCATTCTCGGATTTTAAAGTAAGCCAGTATTAGCTCCGGGCTTACCGGTAGCCAGTTGCACTTTAATAATTCTGCCGCCCATTTTCATAATTCTTTGCTGTTCCCGGAACCAGTTGTCATAGGGAACGAGCTTAGTAAAATAGGTATTTTGCAATTCGCGCTGAGTGCGGATGCGAGTTTGGCTGGGGACGCAAGCAGTCACTTTAAACATTCTCATGGGAAACAAACTCCTGAGTAGGTTTACAGATTTTTAGATGGATTTTAAAAAGATTGAAGTCAGGGAGTTAGGAGTCAAAACTAGCTCGTTAAAACTCGTCGGGCGTTCTCGACTGGCCTTTGACGGTCTAGCAATCACTCTCAATTTCCCTGACTTCTTTCAAAGCTAAAGGTAATAAGTCCAAAGTTAAAAGTTAAAAGTTAAAAGTTAAAAGTTAAGAGTTAAAGGAGGTAAGAAATAAATCTTCTTCCTTCTTCCTTCTTCCTTCTTCCTTCTTCCTTCTTCCTTCTTCCTTCTTCCTTCTTCCTTCTTCCTTAGATTTAGCTCAAGCCAGAGCAGATGTAGTCGAAATAGACGCCCATTTCTTTACCAGCGTCAGAACCGACCAAACCGGCGGTGACTTCTTTCATTGCTTGGATTGCTTGTACGGTAGAACCGATGGGCACGCCCAAGGAGTTGTAGGTTTCTTTCAAACCGTTGAGCACGCGCTCGTCAAGGATGGAAGGGTCGCCAGCTAGCATGGCGTAGGTGGCGTAGCGGAGGTAGTAGTCCAAGTCGCGAATGCAAGCTGCATAACGACGAGTGGTGTACATATTGCCACCGGGACGAGTTACGTCAGAGTACAACAGAGACTTAGCAACTGCTTCTTTGACGATTGTGGCTGCATTGGCGCTGATGGCGGTAGCGGCGCGGACGCGCAGTTCACCAGAAGCGAAGTAGTTCTTGAGCTTGTCTAATGCGCTGCTGTCCAGGTACTTACCTTGAACGTCAGAGGTATTGATAACGGCGGTAATTGCGTCTTGCATGGTTGTCTTGTTTCCTAGAAAGTGGCTGAGTCAGTCCAATTTTGGAGCTAGAATTTTAGATTTGGGATTGGGGATTTGAGATTTACAAGTAGTTGATTATCTGCAAAAGCTTTTGGCTTGTTATCAGTAACCCTCGATTGTTCAATCAAAAATCTATAATCAAAAACCTAAATTCCTTACTGCATCGCACCGATAACGTAGTCGAAGTAAGAGGAAGCTTCGGAAGCATCTTCTCCAGAGAGCAGCGAAGAAGCTGCATTTTTCATAGCGCGGACGCCTTCGGCAACTGCTGCAATCGGGGTTCCGAGAGAGTTGTACATTTCGCGGACGCCGACAATACCGATTTCTTCGATCGGAGTAATGTCGCCAGCTACGATTCCGTAGGTGATCAAACGCAGGTAGTAATCCAAGTCGCGCAAGCAAGTTGCGGTCATTTCTTCGCCGTAAGCGTTGCCGCCGGGAGAAACAACATCAGGGCGCTTTTGGAAAAGTTGGTCGCCGGCTGTTTTGACGATACGTTCGCGGGATTCGCTCAAAATTTGGGCGATGCGGACGCGGCGTTCACCAGAGGTGACGAAGCTCTTGATGCGGTCTAATTCGCCTGGGCTCAGGTAACGAGCTTCAGCGTCTGCGTTGACGATTGATTTGGTGACGATACTCATCTTGTGTGTACCCGCTGGATATTTTGCAATTGCGAACTGCTCCGCGTTGAACTAGCGACGTTCGGGCGCTTTCATCCCGTACCTTTCGCTTCGCTGGTGGCTGGAGCTTTGACGGGGAAGGGTGGACTTTCCACAGCCTGCAACTGCTGAAGTTGTTACCGGGTGTCTGCCTTCGCTGTTTGACGACGCTCGTTCTTCACGCCGGTGCGTTTTTTTGTGGCCGCACTGAGCCTGTCGCTTAGAATACCACAAATGATTGATGCGATCTTTAATCTACGATCGAGATTGCAGCAGATCCGTAAGTGGCGATCGAGTGACTGTTCGGCAGTTAGTCAGGATATTGCTTCTCTAACGCAACTACCTCTCGCAAGTATTTTGAGGCATTATGTTCACATTCTGAGTGTTACCGTAATAGTTTGTAACATTCCTTTTCATTTTTGGGCCCTCGGTGGCGTCTAATTCGTTAAAAATTCAAAGTCAAGAAATCGCTAAAATCTTATATCAGCAAGGATTACAGCCATCGAACCTTCAGCGGCTTGTCCCGAAGGCGACGGCGCGAGGCTAAAAAACTTCTGTGTCAAACAGAGGTGCGGAAGACTGAGGGGTGACAGGTGTCGATCGGAAATGGTGACTTTTAAGCTTGTAGCTAAATTTGACTCTCGTCCAAAAACGGATACAAGTTTCCCACACTCGGACGCGGAGCAACCCAAATTTTAGATTAAGGTGCAATTTTCCAGACTCATCGGTGAAATCTAAAATCCAAAATCTAAAATCCAAAATCGATCGACTCTCACTTTTAACCAGGTGCGCCGTGAAAAGAAATCTATCAGCCCTAAAAAAAGCTTTGCAGTTTGGGATTAGCGGTGCTGTCGGCGGTTTCGCCGGCAATCTCATCACTGAACCTTTCATGCACCATCTCAATGATTCAACATCTGTTTTTGACAGTGTATTGTCCACATCTCGCTGGTTTGGATTGGTAGGCGGCGGAATTGCTACTGCAATTATGTTCGGCTACTATTACTATATCAAAGGCAAGCCCCAAATCAAACAATCTTTAAAAAATGGCGGATTGTTTGGTGTAATTGCGGGGGCTATTTCTGGAGCAATCGCTGAAGGTATTTTTAGCGGGATTGGCGACGGCGAAAATGAACTATTGCGAGTGATTTGCTGGGGAATAGCTGGCGGTTTGTTAGGACTTGGACTTTCTAAACGCATTCCTAATTTAGGAATGCTGCGCGGCGCGGGTGGTGGCGGTGTGGGAGGTCTTTTGGGCGGTTGTTTGTTTATTCTGTTTGCTTATACTTTGTCGGGTACGGCGGGCCGTTTAGCTGGCTGTGGTGCGATCGGCTTTTGGATTGGAATTATGCTAGTTGTGGCCGAAACTTTGTTTAACAAAGCTTGGCTGGTAATTAGTTACGATAGCGGAACCAATCGCACTCTGACTATTGGTGCGGAACCGGTGACTTTTGGTAGCGATGAAAATTTGTCTATTATCTACATTCCTCATGTTTCGCCTTTAGCGATGCGGTTTCAATTGGAAGGGGGTCAAATTGTTTGCGAGAATTTTGATAGCGGGGCGGTGAGTTATTTGCGATCGGGCGACCAAAAGAGAATCGGTAACTGTACAATTACAGTTGGAAACTCTGACTTGCCTACTGCAACTTCCGCTCGGGTTACGCCGACTATTTTATCACAAGCATCGCCAGCCAATGCTTTTGCCAACGGTCAATTTTTGCTGACATTGGGAAGTCGAGTTATCCCTCTGACTGCGGGTACTCAGCTATTCACCTCTGACATCCCGAGTTTAACGGCTACGGCGTCTAGCGGCGTGGTAGCGCTGGTGAATTCTCGATCGCCAAACGAGTTATCCTTAGGATTGATCAATTTGAGCAATCGCTCTTGGTGGGCCACAGACAGTCAAGGCGACATGAAAATGATTGAACCTGAAAGTACCCTAACTTTGGCCTTGGGAATTAAAATCGAATTCGGTGAAATTGAGGGCGAGATTGTCGGAAGCTAAATAATCTTAAATCCGTATCCCCATAGGTTCGTAGTGAGGACTTTAGTCCTCTAAGGATCGCGAATTAAATAATTTACACTCTTAAAAGTGGTATGGGCGTCCCGCCCGTCCTTTATAGACGGGCGGGACGCCCATACCACAATAATTAAAATTGTAAGTTATTTAATTCTCATTCCTAAGAAATGATGCGGACTAAAGTCCTAACTACGAACCTTTTTGTCCTCTAAGAAATGATGCGGACTAAAGTCCTCACTACGAACCTTTTTGTTTTATAATAAATGATGCGGACTAAAGTCCTCACTACGAACCTTTTTTATGGCGGTAAATTAAATTGCCGATAATAAATTCAAGCCGAACTACCGCTAACACCAGTAATCACAGCCGCCCCAATCAAATGAGCCAAACGCAAAGCTTCAGGAACCTTACCAGTATCAGTCAAACGCTGGAGTACCAGTGCAATTACTTCCGGTTGTTCGCCGCACACTTGAAAAAAGAAAGGTTCAAAAGCGTAAATTTTGCCAGCGCGGCGCAACAATTCTAAACGGTATTCCGAATCTGAGAAATGACCGAGGGCTTTTTCAACAGCAGCTAAATCTGGTTGGCGGCGCATGACAGCAACGCAAGGAATTTGCAGCCGCGATGCTAACTTGGGAAGGTCAATAATATTGAAGCCGCCGAAAGCAATTCCGTCCAACAAAACGAGATGCAATTGCGGTAAAAATTTCCCTCCTAGCAGTAGCTGACAAATTACGTCGGTGGCATCTAATCCGTCTGGGAGGACTTGTCCCCAGACCATTCCTTCAAATCTAGTCCCCCCGCAGACCACGCCTGCGATCGACACCAAACTACTGCTGGTACGAGAAAACGGAGCGTCGTCAAAGCCAATAACCTTAATTGTGCGATCGAGTCTGAGCAATTCTGCTAGTTTCAAAGCAGGGACTTCCCTAAACTAAAAATTTTGACATTAATTTGACTTTTACATATTATCATAGACTTTAAAGACTCGAACGCTAATATCAATTTTATATGAAGCTGCTCCTGAATTCGCTCCCACTTTAATTAAGTAGGGTGGTTTTATTATTAGATAGGATATATAAAATATAAAACCACCAAAAGTAGCGCTCAAAGGTCGGCTCGCGTTTGGGGCAAGGCACGTAATTTCGATATTAGCACTCTTGCCTAATATTATAAAGAGCGCCCAAGCACAACTACGTACCTAAACTGTCAACTGTCAACCCTCTCTTCTACTTAAAAAGGTTTTAAACTCTTGTCTCAAAAATACGTAGCAGCAATAGATCAAGGAACCACCAGCACCAGATTTATCATATTCGATCGCCTGGGACAGATAATTTGCAGCAACCAACAAGAACACCAGCAAATCTATCCACAACCGGGATGGGTGGAACACAATCCCGAGGAAATTTGGCGGCGAACCCAAAGCGTAATTAAAAATACCCTGGAAATCGGTAATATCGATGCGAAAGATATTGCAGCCCTCGGCATTACCAACCAGCGCGAGACTGCTATTGTTTGGGATAAGAATACGGGAAAATCCTACGGAAATGCGATTGTTTGGCAAGATACCCGGACTCACCAAATTTGTACTAGCTTAGCAGAAGTTGACGGCAAAGATCGATTTAGATCGCGCTGCGGTTTACCGCTAGCAACTTATTTCAGCGGCCCCAAAATTAAGTGGATGCTGGACAATATCGCTGGATTGCGGGAAGCGGCAATTAAAGGTGATGCGATTTTTGGCAATGTCGATTCTTTTCTAATTTGGCACCTCACCGGCGGCACGCACATTACCGATGTTACCAACGCCAGCCGCACAATGCTGATGGATTTGCAAACCCTCGATTGGGATGCGGAAACTTTGGAAATCATGGGAATTCCCCGCCGGATGTTGCCAGAAATTCGCCCTTCCAGTCAAGTTTTTGGACTTGCAAAAGGATTGCTCGAAAATGTTCCGATTGCTGCTGCTTTGGGCGATCAGCAGGCAGCTTTGGTTGGGCAAACTTGTTTCAGTGTTGGGGAGGCGAAAAATACCTACGGTACGGGCTGTTTTATGCTGCTGAATACTGGTGAGGCGATCGTCCCTTCAAACCACGGATTGCTGACAACAGTCGCCTACAAGATGGGAGAATCGCCCGCTGTGTATGCTTTAGAAGGCAGTATTGCGATCGCCGGAGCATTAGTCCAGTGGCTGCGCGACAACTTGGGCATCATCAACACATCTGCGGAAGTAGAAACATTAGCAAATACCGTCGAAGATAGTGGCGGAGTTTACATTGTACCTGCTTTTTCTGGACTCTACGCGCCCTATTGGCAAGACAGCGCGCGGGGAGTAATTGCAGGTTTAACTCGCTACGCAACTAAGGCACATATTGCGCGCGCAGTATTGGAAGCGACAGCTTGGCAAACGCGGGAAGTATTGGATGCGATGAATCAGGATTCTGGGGTGCAGCTTTTATCTTTAAAAGTAGACGGTGGAATGGTGGGAAATCACACGCTAATGCAGTTTCAGAGCGATGTTTTGGGAGTGCCTGTGGTGCGGCCTGTGGTAGCGGAAACTACTGCACTAGGTGCGGCTTATGCGGCTGGTTTGGCGGTGGGTTTTTGGAGCCAACTAGCCGAATTGCGGGATAATTGGGCGGTGGATTGTATTTGGGAACCCCAAATGTCGATCGCACTTCGGGAGCAAAAATATCGGTTTTGGAAAAAAGCAGTTACCCGCACCTTCGACTGGGAAGAATGAATATATAGCCTTTCGGGCGGGCTAGAAGCCCTACCCACAAATAGAATAAAAATTAACTCTTTGTGGAACAGGCATCTTGCCTGTTCCGGTTATGGATTTAGTGCTATCATCAAATCTAGCAGTAATTAGAAAATTGCAAATAAATGATTTCGCCAAATAACTTAAAAAAAATTCTCACCCTCATCCTATTAATACTGACACTGGCATTTGCAGAAATTGCCACTAATTCCCAAAGTGCGATCGCAGATACAGCGACAACTCCGCCAACCGCAACCGCCCCCGAAGTCTTCAGCACCAACTGTGCAGGCTGTCACATCAACGGTAGCAACATTATCAGGCGCGGCAAAAACTTGAAACAAAAAGCCTTAAAAAAATACGGCATGGATTCCATCGCCAATATTTCCAACCTAGTAACCAACGGTAAAGGTATTATGCCCGGTTACAAAGATCGTTTATCGGAACAACAAATTATTGATGTTTCAGCTTACGTGTTATCTCAAGCCGAAACTGATTGGAAATAAGAAGGACTAAAGTCCTCACTACGAACCGAACCTTCGTTGGAAGTATTAAATATGAAAAAAAATGATTTTTGGCGCCAGATTATAACTATTATTAGCTTGTGCTTGTATCTAATCCTAGCTATTAGCCCGCCCGCCTTCGCCTCAATTCACAAATATCCAGAAAGAGCAGACAGAGTAATGTTCCGCTCCGTACAAAGCCTGCGCGACACTCATGATAGAGCATGGCAAGTGGTTTTGTATAAGCGAGTACAGTCGGGATTGGTAAACTCCTTTAACCTGAGATTAGTAGGATTTCCCGGCACAGAATTGCAGCATCCTGTAGCGCTAACTGTTGCTGCGGGCGATCGCGAAATTGGTAAAGCCAAGGATATTTGGAGCGAGTCGGATTTGCCGATCAATGTCGGAGAATATGATTTTAAATCAATAATTATACAACTGGAAAGCAATCAACCTTTAAGGTTGAGTTTGCCTGTGAAAGGTGAAAAAGAAACTGGGTTGCTGGTTCCTCCTTTTGGTGTCAGAGAATGGCGACTGTTGTTAAATACCAAGTAAATATACTTGTTTTATCCGGTCTAAAGTTAAAATTCCTAGAGTTGTGTGTATCAAAAGCTACTACCCTCAAGTACGCCTTAAGGTAGATTTAACCGTATTTCAAGGTAATTTTGAAACAAACTCAATGTAGAGTTGGTCAAGTGATAAAACTCCATTGTTTATAACGTGCGTGTCTTCAGGGTGAAATTACTATGAGTTTAATCAGTACAATTGTCCGAAAAGCTTTGGAAACGGGTTATTTAACGGTTGAGGCCGAGGAACTGTTGCGCCAGCAGTTGCAGATGACTAAGTACGGTTTAGAAGATTTTGAGGCTTTTATTACCTTGCAAACTGAGGTGATGGAAGGTAGGGTAAGACAGCAGGCTTTGGAATTATTGCGATCGAATAACTGTTCTGCTGCTGTGGCTTGAGTTAAGGGCGATCGCGCTTTTGGGTAGATCGCGCTTTTGGATAGAATTAAGTGCGATCGATCTTCGTATATCAATAAGCCTTTTAGGGGCGGGCAAGATGTCCACCCCACAAGAAAATCCACTCTTTGTGGAACAGGCATCTTGCCTGTTCATAAAAATGATCCGCCAAGCCTTGAAAAATGTTTCTACTGCATTCCTAGCTGTTGCTTTAACCCTTCTGGCACATTAACGGTTATATCTAAACCTCGAATATTCTCCCACTTGGTATTTTCATCCCATTGGATATCTCCAAAAGTGCAATTGGTGAGGTTTGCGTGGCTGAGGTTTACCTCGCTAAGATTTGCGCGACTAAAGTTTACCTCGCTAAGATTTGCGCGACTGAAGTTTACCTCGGTGAGATTTGCCTCGATAAGGTCTAGGCCACTTAGGTTTGCACCAATGAAGTTTACCCCACTGAGTTCTGCGCCACGGAAATTTGCGTCGTGGAGGTTTGCGCGGCTGAGGTTTGCGTCGCTGAGGTCTGCGTCGCTGAAGTTTACCCCACTGAGGTTTGCGCCGATAAGGTTTGCGCCGATGAGGTTTGCACCACTGAAGTTTACCCCACTGAGGTTTGCGTGCCAGAAGTCTGCACCGACGAGGTTTGCGCCGCTGAGGTTTGCACCGCTGAAAAATATTTCAACAATTTGGAGAAAGCCAGAATCCCCAACACAACAGCTATAAGCGATGAGACGCAACAACCGACTTGCATCGTCGAGTTTACCTTCAGTATTAGGTTTCCCACAGGGATAAAACACCATTGTGTCTTTCAATTCATCTCTCTGCTGACCGTAACGGTGCAACTCCAACAGCAAAATCATCACATTCAAACCAGCGTAAATATCTATTTGTCGCTGCCCTAATTCTTGAGTTTTCAATTGTCCTCGCAGCAGCCGCAGCTTCTTTTGAGGCAAACTTTCCGGCGGCGCATCACTAAATTCCCCCTCGCACCACCGCAGATAAAAATCTTCCAAACGCTCGAATAACTCCACAGGGCGAAACGGACTTTCCTCCCCTGCAACAGCCGGAGTTGTTAGCAACCCCATCAAATATTCCACAATCTCTTCCGTCAGCGCTCCATAACCCAACAAATCATAAATCTCCCAGTCCATATCAGAGTCTTTAGTATTAAATCCTCTACCTTTCTTTCCCGGTTCCGTCCACTCTTCCAGACTTTCTTTCAATCGTTCTGCACACAGAAATTCACCAAAACTCTTGTGTACAAACTCCACAGAACCGTCTTTACTGCCTTGCTGAAGATAAAAAACCGCCAAAGCATTTCTCAGGGGATTATCGCCAATCTGTTTTTGTGCTTCTTCAAGTAAAGTTTTAACCGAGTTGTCTGATTTCAATCGTTCCTCAATCATCGCTACATGAGCGGATTCCACTCCCGACTGCACCACGCACAACCCTGCTTCTGTCAGGATGCGCCGCAAATCCTCTGTTTCCAATTCTGTCAAATCGCGATTGAGCAATTTAGACCGCTGTTCAGTGAGTACCCAATTCACCGCTTGATTGTAAATCAAAATTTTTGCTTGAGTGCTGTTAGTTCCTTGAAAATTTTCAACTTTCAAGATTCCATCCCGGTGCATCGCTGCTAACAGATAAAGCAATAGCGGTTCTCGCGCCAAGTCTGATTTCACCTGTTCAGGACAGCATTCATCTTCCAAAAACTGCTGAAAAGCTGAGGTTTTTGCAGCCCCAAATTGCACTTCCCATTTCCTCAACCACTGTTTCTGTAGTTCGTCATCCATCACCTGAATTTGGACTCGCTCCAAGTTGTCTGGCATTTGCCTTTCAATCCCTTGCAAAGCTAAAGTTCTGCCAGTAATCAAAACTCGGTGTCCCATTTCCGAACTCTGCTGACAATCACGCTGAAATTGCCCTACTTGCTTGAGAAATTGCTCTAAGCCTCCGCTGTTTCTCCCTTCCATCAGCAACTCGTCAAAGCCATCTAAGAAAAACAAATATCGCGTATTTCTATCCGTCAACCAGCCATTATCGCTAGTAAAACCCGCATTAACCGCATCTTTAAGCGTTTGCAGAAAACTATTTTGCAATTTGGGAATATCTCGCAATCGAATTAACACCGGAGTCCAAATTGGAAATAAATGTTGTCGTACCCAGTCAGCAAACATCCGACAAAAAACGCTTTTCCCGCGTCCTGGTCCAGCTTCGACGAACATCACCATATCTTGTTTCTGTTCATCCTCAAGCAATTGCTTTGCCCAAGTTTCTAAATCGAAAGCTGCTGCATCATTTATGGGCTTGCCATTTTTATCGATCGGCTTTGCCTTCAGCGGTACGTAGATATCCTTAAATGTAAACTCTTCAGCAAATACTTTTTCTTTTGGCTTATCGGCAATCTGCTCTTCCAGGTATTCGTCAATACTTTGATATTTCTGCTGTTCCTCCCGCCATTCGCTGAAAGAAGGCTGTCCGAGATGTTTCATAGCATCGCCGGAAACTGCCCAAGCTTCGATTAAATAACGGTGAGTATTAGCAGCAACTCTCTTTGTCAAAATCTTAGCTTGACTGCCTTCTAGTCCGGCTTGTTCCAGCCGCTGTGACAGCACTGCGTTAAATTCCTGAGCTAACATCGAATCGCGGAAGCAAATCACAGTTTCTTTAGCTGCTTTATCGCTCAATTCCAAATCCGCCAGTTTCTTAAGCAACTGTTTGACTTTATCAGAAACTGGAGTTTGCCCGATGCGATTTAACAAGCTTGCGTCTTGTTCAATAAATCCCTTAAAACTTTCGAGATAAGCCGCCTGACTGACGAGGAAAATGCACTCAGCTAAAGTCGGCTGCTCTTGAGTTTTTTCCATGAAAAATACTAGCAGTTTCGCCGCCATCCCGACAAATGGCAATCCAGTTCCCACAACTTGAGCTAAGGGAGAGTTCAAAACTTCTAGCAGCAAATTGCTATTATCTAGCCCTTGTTCTTTGAACATTTTCGCCAATTCTGCGGCTGCTTTTCCTGCTTCTCCGATTCCCTCGGCTGCTTCGGCGGAACACAGTTCTTTAATATCAGTAGTTAAGAGTTTAAATATGCGATTTGCCATTTTTACCCGCCGCGCTTTAGAATAGAGAGTCTGAGAAATTCTACATTCAACTCTCTAAACATTCCGTAAATAAATAAAATAGGACTTATGCACAGGTGGTCAGAAACCGGGTTTTTGCCCTTGATGTCGGCTGTAACGAAGGATCTCCGAAAAAACCCGGTTTCTTTGGTTTTGATGCGTAAGTCCCAAATCAGAAAATATCAAGTGCGTTTTAACTTGACAAAAATACCCGAATCAGCAATAATTGTAGATTGTCTGTCTAAATCCGGCTCGGATCAGGTTAAGACATTCCAAAAGCTGGAGAGCAGTCCACAGCCAAAAGTTATTAACAATTGACAACTGTCAACTGTCAACTGTCAACTGTCAACTGACTACTCAGCTACCTGTACGGCAATCTCAACAACCATCCCATGACTTACGCAATCATTGAAACCGGCGGCAAACAATTTCGGGTAGAACCAGGCCGCTTCTACGACATCGAACTGCTTCACGTCGAAGCTGAATCCAAAGTCACGATCGACAAAGTATTTCTGATCCAGCACGAAGACGACGTTCACATCGGCCAGCCTCTAGTAGAAAATGCCACTGTAGAAGGAACTGTGCTGCGGCATTTCCGGGGCCGCAAAGTCCTCGTCTACAAGATGAAGCCGAAAAAGAAAACTCGGAAGAAAAAAGGCCACCGTCAAGAAACAACTCGTTTTATGATTGACTCTATTACAGTCAATGGTGTTGTTTTGGCAGCGAGAGATTTGACTCAAGCAGTTGTTGAAACTCCCCAAACCGGCGAAATTGAATCAGAATAAACAATAGTAAATAAAGTTGAGGACATTATGGCCCACAAGAAAGGTACAGGCAGTACACGTAACGGACGCGATTCTAATTCCCAGCGTCTGGGTGTCAAAAAGTACGGCGGTCAAGTTGTCAAAGCTGGCAACATTTTGATTCGTCAACGCGGCACTAAGGTTCACCCTGGTAATAATGTTGGTATCGGCAGAGATGATACTTTGTTTGCTTTGGTTGATGGTGTGGTGACTTTTGAAAGAAAGGGTAAGACTCGCAAGAAAGTGAGCATTTATCCTGTGGTTGCACCTGAAGCTGTCGCGGTTTAATTCTATGCCTTCCTGGGTTTTGCCTGGGAATTCATATATAGCCCTCCAAATTAAGTACGTTGTTGGGCTTTAGCCCTCCAAATTAAGTACGTTGTTGGGCTTTAGCCCTCCAAATTAAGTACGTTGTTGGGCTTTAGCCCTCCAAATTCAGGTACGTAGCCAGAAATGGGGTTGTTAGGCTAGTAATTTGCTTTTTTTACAAGTCGAAAGAGGGCTGAAGCCCAACAACGTACCTGGAAGAGGGCTGAAGCCCAACAACGTACCTGGAAGAGGGCTGAAGCCCAACAACGTACCTGGAAGAGGGCTGAAGCCCAACTACGTACCTGGAAGAGGGCTGAAGCCCAACTACGTACCTGGAAGAGGGCTGAAGCCCAACTACGTACCTGCGATTGTCACAACTTCTAGGATGTCGCCCTCTTTTATCTGTGTGGTTTCCCAAAATTGTTTGTGCAGGATTTCGCCGTTGTACTCCACAGCTACTAAGCGCGGGTTTAATCCTAATTGTTCTAGTAATTTTGGTAACGGTGTGTCGATCGCACAATTGCGATTTTCTCCGTTAACTTGCAGCGCAATTTGATTTGTCATCACTCAAATATTATCAGTTTCAGGGCGGGTTTTGTACAAAAATTATATTTTATCCACAGAATTCGTGCACGAAACCCGCCCGATAAATCGCCAATCAACCTAGGTTGTCGCCTGCAAAGCTTTCTGAGCTTTCAGATGCTGCATCCGAATCAACTGCGAGATGAAAAATTGCGTGACTAAAGTAGGCTGTTCTGCATCCATAATCGATCGCACTGTGGCAACTCTTTGAGCTCCGGCATTCAATACTTCATCGAGGTTGTTGATGTCTATTCCGCCGATCGCAAACCAAGGAACAGGCGACTTACTAGCAGCATACCGCACGTAGTCCAAACCCGTCGCCGGCTTGTTTGCCTTCGTTGGAGTTTCGTACACTGGCCCAACTCCAATATAATCTGCTCCCGCATCAATCGCTCGCTGCATTTCTTCGCCATTCGTCGTGGAACTACCGATGATCCGTCCCGGGCCGAGCAACTTGCGCGCTTCCGCTACAGACAAATCTTGCTGTCCTAAGTGTACGCCGTCAGCATCCGCGGCGATCGCCAAATCCACGCGATCGTTCACAATCAACAAAGCATCGTAGCGGTGACAAAGTTCGCAAAGCTGCCGCACATTCGCCAGCTTTACCCCGTCGTCTGAGGCTTTGTCGCGGTACTGCACCAACGTCACTCCGCCTTGCAAAGCAGCTTCCACGATTGTTAAAAAGTTGTATTTGGGGGAGGTTACAAGGTATAACTGCGATCGAAGTAACTGTTGGTAGCGCCGGTAAGCCAGCAAATCGCTTTCGAGAGTATACACTCGATAGCGCATCTGCTTAAAAGCCTTGCCCATATTCGGATCGTAAACTTTACCGTACTCTTCCAGTACCCGCAAAGCTTCCTCCACCCGACAAAAATTCGCCGCCAGTAGCTGCTGAATGCTGCCACGCTGTTCTTCCTGCGGGTGAGTCAACTCCGTACCCGGATCTGCCGGCGTATCCCTAGCGCTGCGTAATTCTGGGGTGTGCCAAAAAGCCAATTCCTGGCGCAATTGCTTGCACACGAGGGCTAAATCGGCGCTGTTGAGACCAAACCTGCACCATTCTTCAATAATTCTCAACCCTTCGCGCGATCGATCTAGATTTGCATCTAAAATCCGGCAGAGGGCTGGCTGTGCCGGTAAAGTTCTGTTTTGTTTCTCGGTCATTCAGAAAAATTGGTAGAAACCCCGTCGTTCTACGACGGCTTTACAAAGATTTTACATTGAGTCTAGCGTAATATCACAATCGAAATGCTAGACTGTAAATATGACACTAAAAGCCTTCAGCTATCGATTCTACCCAACGCCGGAACAAGAAAGTTTGTTGCGACGGACAATGGGTTGCGCTCGTTTAGTATATAACCGTGCCTTGGCTGTAAGAACCGAGGCATGGTACAAAGACCAAAAACGAGTAGGGTATGCTGAGACTTCTAGTATGCTAACAGAATGGAAGAAAACTGAAGAACTAGATTTTCTCAACGAAGTTAGTTGCGTACCGTTACAGCAGTGTTTGCGTCACTTACAAACTGCTTACACTAACTTTTTTGATGGGCGGGCAAAGTATCCTAACTTAAAAAAAAACGAAACGGTGGTAGTGCAGAGTTCACCAAGTCGGCATTTAAGTTCAAGAATGGACAAGTCTATTTAGCAAAATGCGCGCAAGCATTGCCTATTCGCTGGAGCCGAACATTGCCGACGAGTGCGACACCATCAACTATCACCGTAAAGCTTTCCCCGTCTGGCAGGTGGTCGGTTTCTCTATTGGTGGATGTTGAGATTGAGGCGTTACCTCCTTCAGGCAATCAAGTTGGTATTGACTTGGGCATTACAAGTTTACTTGCTCTTAGTACGGGCGAAAAGATTGCCAATCCCAAAGGATTCAAGGTAAAATATCGCAAGTTGAGAAGAGCGCATAAAGCTTTAAACCGAAAGCTCAAAGGGTCAAACAACCGAGACAAAGCACGGATTAAAGTAGCGAGAGTGCATCAAGAAATCGCCGATGCAAGAAAAGATAACCTTCACAAGTTAACAACGCGGTTGGTGCGCGAGAACCAAACCATCGCCGTCGAGAATTTAGCTGTGAAGAATATGGTCAAGAACCGGAAACTAGCCCTAGCTATAAGCGATGCAAGTTGGGGTGAATTGGTCAGGCAACTTGAATACAAGTGCGATTGGTACGGTCGTACTTTAATCAAGATTGACAGATGGTTTCCGAGTTCAAAACGGTGTGGCAATTGCGGTCACATCGTTGAAAATCTGCCGTTGAATATCAGGGAGTGGGATTGCCCTCAGTGTAAAACGCACCACGATCGAGATATCAATGCGGCAAAAAACATTTTGGCGGCAGGACTTGCCGTATCAGTCTGTGGAGCGACCGTCAGACCCGAACAGAGTAAATCTGTTAAGGCTGGTGCGAAACCCCTCAAAGGGAAGAAGCAGAAACCTAAGTAGTGATGCTTAGGAATCCTCGCCGTTAAGAAGGCGGGGAGGATGTCAATCAGAACCACCTTGATTAAACTAAGTGCTAGCGGTCAAACTGCTACATTCTCCCATGCCCTCAAGATTGTGGTGAAGGCGATCGACCTAATTCTGCCATCAACCGATCTAAATTTGACAAATTTTTAAGTTTTATGGCATTTCAAGAAAACAAAGCATAATAGAGCAAACTTGATCAGAGTGGAATCGTGAAGCTGCATACCACACTTCGGAGGAAAGCCGTTAGGTTAGCAGGACAAAACAAAAGATTAACAGCAGAAAACCCCAGCAGGTGGGTGACATTAAACTGCGATCGCGCAAACCCGACACGAAACACGGGATGCGAAATTTGGCTCAAAGATAAATTGTGTTTTTTTATGATCCTAAATTCCAAACAGAGCAAGTGCAAAAAAAGTCGATTGCCAAGCAAGAGTTTAAGTTCTTGCCTGCTCCTCGTCTTTGCCAGCACGGCTTTTTGCCACCCTCAATCCTCGGCGATCGCTGTCGAGACTGGCTCCGTGCAGCTACTTTCCCAAGCGCCAGACAGCGACATTAACATACTCTACGTGAGTTCCAGCGGTGGCAGCGACACAGCAGGTAATGGCAGCGATGGAGCGCCGTTCAAAACCCTCACCTACGCCCTCAGCGTCGCCCCGCCGAAAACCGCGATTTTACTAGCGCCCGGTACTTACAGCGCTCAAAGCGGCGAAAAATTTCCATTAATGCTCAGGCCCAGCGTGACTGTTCAAGGAAATCCCAACACTCGCGGCCAAAATATTGTCATCAAAGGCGGAGGAGAGTTTATCAGTCCGACTTCGGCTGGTCAAAATATCGCGATTTTAGGCGCAGACGGGGCAGGACTCAGCGGGGTGACGGTAACAAATACCAACTATCGCGGTTACGCTTTGTGGATCGAATCGAGTTCTCCGACGGTTGTTAACAATACTTTTTCAGGTAGCACTCACGACGGCATTTCGGTAGTTGGTACTGGAAGGCCGACGATTGGCGGGAATTTTTTCTCGAAAAATGGAGCTAACGGGATTACGATTTTTGGGGAGTCTCGCCCGGAAGTTCGAGATAATGTGTTTGAAGACACCGGATTTGGGGTGAATGTCGCCCAGAACGCTTCGCCTTTGTTAATCGGCAACAAAATTACTCGGAATAAAGACGGCGTGGTGGTGCAAGCTGATGCCAGACCGATACTTCGCAACAATTATATCGAAAGCAATCGCCGAGATGGAATTGTGGCGATATCCAGAGCTCTGCCAGATTTGGGAACTTCGGCGGAACCGGGGGGGAATGTGATTCGCAATAACGGCCAGTACGATATAAACAATGCGGCGAAAGGTCAAGTAATCCCCGCTTACGGCAATCAATTGTTGAGCAATCGGACAACGGGATCGGTTGATGTGGCGGGAACTTTTAGCCCGCCTCCACCCATTGCGGGAACTGCTTTGCAGCTAAGGGTCGATCGACCTTCGAGTATCGGCGGCCCAGAAACTTCTCTCCCTGCTTACACTCCCGGGCGGCTAACTCCCAGAGTTGAAAGAGCGCCAATTGCGCCACCAGCGCCAGTTTCCAGGCGACCGGCACCGGCCAGCACTCAGTTGCGGCCTCTGCTTCCTCCGAGAAACGCCGATTCTGCTGCTGAAGGAACAGGGGCGATCGCAATTCCTGTACCCGATCCAGATGCTAGATCGGTTCGAGAAAGTTCGGTACAGCAACCAATGATTCCGCCTAATTTTGATAGTTCGAGTGCGGTTACTTCCGAGGGTAAATTGCCGGTTCCGGGCCGCAACATTCCTCTAGGAAGGGGTGGCTACGTACCCGCTGGTTTAGGGGGGAATTCTCTGCCCGATTCCGAGAGTTCGCCGAGGCTCGATCGAGCTTCTGCTTTAGGTTTCCGGTATCGAGTTGTGGTGGATGCCGAGAGTTCGGGCGATCGACAAAAAATGCTATCTTTGGTTCCCGATGCTTTTCGGACTTTTACCAACGGGCGATCGGTGATTCAAGCTGGTGTTTTTCAAGAACGCGAAAAAGCTGAAGAATTGCTACAAATTCTCACCGCTAATGGCTTGAATGCTCGGATCGAAGATATCAAATGACAGTTGACAGTTGACAGTTGTCAGTTGTCAGTTGATATCTTCCAAAAATAACTAGGACGGGCAAGATGCCCGTTCCAAAAAAAATGTTTTTTCTTGTGAAACGGGCATCTTGCCCGTTCCAAAATTTTATTAAAAGAACTTTTGCAAGAGGTCTATTAGTTTGTCAACTGTCCACTACCAACTGTCAACTGTCAACTGTCAACTGTCAACTATTTTAGGGCCTAGCATATCGGATGCCAGACCCTAAAACATTTGTGAGTTAAATTGATTCAAGTGGGTTTTTAGCTCTGCTGAAATTCAGCAAACAACTACTACTAAGGTGAACTTTTTGGCAACTGCTCTGCGATCGAGCTAGCTATTAGCGGAGCCTATTCAGACTTCTGTGTTTGATTGTGCGATCGCAATTTTAACTTGATAACTGTCGATTTCTCAAATCGCCTCAAGCTATTTCACAAATTCCGAGCGCAATATCAACCTTTCTTTTATCTGCTAATAAACTACACGATTCAGGCGTTGCCTGCGAACTAGAGCCGAGCGGGACAAACACTCTAATTCAAATTTTTTATCCAAGTTTTTTGTGCTGCTTGGTTTCTGCCCCTCATGTATTTAAACTAACACCAATTCTGCACTAACTCTACTTTGTTTACGAAACTTGACACTTTTTGACGCACCGAAATACTTCAGAAATCGATTATTAACAATTTGTACGATCGCCAGATCTCCCAATGTGCATATCCGGCAAGATTTGTTTGCTCTCAACGCAGCAGGGCTTCCCAAGTAGCGCGGCCGACAATGCCGTCTGCTGGTAGTTGATATTTTCGTTGAGCAGCCTTGACAGCAACTTCAGTTTCGCGCCCGAACACGCCGTCAGCACTCGCGCGCAAAAATCCCTTGGCCCTCAGTCGCTCTTGCAACTCTCTGACTGCCGGCCCCCGCATTCGTCTTCTCAAAACAGGAAAATTGGTGGGCTGCGGTTGAGGGCTAATCTCCGAGTTTTCGGGGGTTGCAGGAGCGTTGGCGATCGGCTTTTCAACACTAGCCTCTGGAGTCGCTGGAAACAGCCGGTTCCAAGTATTTTGACCGACTATGCCGTCTGGGGCGATGCCTGCTGCTTCCTGAAACTGAGACACAGCTCTAGCGGTGCTTTGCGAGAAAATCCCGTCTACCTCGCCGTTATAAAATCCCAATAATTTAAGAGCAGCTTGGAGTTCGGTAACATCTGAGCCGCGACTGCCGATTTTGAGCGCGGGGCGGACGATCGCACCTGTTTGGGCGATCGGGCTGTTATTATTGCCTGGTTCAGATGTTGGTAGCTGTGCATTAGCAGGAGTAGAGGCGATCGCGCCCAGTGCCAATAAACCGCACAAACTCCAGCCGAGGAGTAAACTCGGAACTTCGCGGGCTTTATTCCAGCTTGCTGTCAGGTTTTGGGACATGGGAAATTCGACCGATACAAAACTTGGTAGCGATCGTACATCAAATCTGGCAAAAATTGGGCGGAGCGAAGCGGAGGGATGGGGCATGGGGCATGGGGCATCGGGCATGGGGCATGGGGCATCGGGCATCGGGCATCGGGCATCGGGCCCTCTGGGCCCAGAGGGCATTTTTGATTCCCAGTCCTTCCCTTTGATAAAAAAATTAATCCCCTAAAATAGCTGCAATTGGCAAAAAAACTGCTAGATTGCCGTAGAGCAAAGATTAAACCGCGTTCATTGGGCCCCACCAACACCATGACCGAATCCAGCAACCCCACCAGAACCGCTAGCCAAATAGACATCGGCAATGTCAACATCGGCAACTTCCAAGTCGGCAGCATCAGCGGCAACAAATACAACGACTTCAACGCCAACGGGCGGCCCGACGGCAGTGATGTGCCAATTCCCAACTGGCAAATCTACCTCGACCTCAACAACAACAACCGGATCGACGGCGGTGAACCTTCGACCCTCACCAACGCCCAAGGCAACTACATCTTTGCCAACCTGCCACCGGGAACTTATCAAGTTAGGGAAGTCCAGCAGCCGAACTTTCGCCAAACTACCCCGAATCCCGCACCCATAACAATAACCAGCGGGACAAATGCTAGCAATATTAATTTTGGCAATAATTTCAACGCTGGGACGATCGCAGGTACAAAATTCAACGACATCAACAGCAATGCTCGCCTCGATCCGGGGGAACCGCCCCTAGCTAACTGGCAGATTTACCTCGACCTCAACCGCAACAATCGGCTAGACGGTGGCGAACCTTCTACTATTACAAACCTTCAAGGGAATTACGCTTTTGTCAATATTCCTGCAAATACATATTTGGTGAGAGAAGTCCAGCAACCGGGTTTTCGCCAAACTACCCCCGACCCGGGCCCGGTTAACGTTACTTCCAATGTGACCACCACAGATATTAACTTTGGCAATGTGTTTTTTGTCGGCAGCATCAGCGGTCTCAAATACAATGACCTCAATGCCAACAGTGTCCGAGACGCGACAGATCCGCCTCTGGTTAACTGGCAAATTTACCTCGACCTCAACGCCAACAACAGGTTAGATCCGGGGGAACCCAATACCATCACAAACCCCCAAGGCAACTACACTTTTGCCAATGTTTCCCCGGGCCGGTATTTGGTGAGGGAAGTTCAGCAACCGGGATGGATACAGACTACGCCAAATCCAGGGTCGATCGACATTACGGGCAATACCAACGCTGTCGGGGTCAATTTCGGCAACAATTTCCCCACCGGCAGCATCAGCGGCTTTAAGTTCAACGACCTCAACGCTAACGGTGTCAACGAACCGACGGAACCGAGAGTTGCCAACTGGCCGATTTACCTCGACACCAACAACAACAATGTCCGAGATCCCAACGAACCTTCGACTTTAACAAACCCCCAAGGTAATTTCTCTTTTATCAATTTGCCCCAAGGCATTTATTCGGTGAGAGAAGTCCCGCAGCCCGGTTTCCGACAAACTACGCCAAATCCGACTCCGATCGCCGTGGGTAACGGCACAAATGCCACCAATCTCAGCTTTGGCAACGTGTTGGTGACTGGTACGATTAGCGGTGTGAAATTTAACGATTTTAATGCCAACGGCCGCCTAGACCCCGGGGAACCGCCGATCGCCAATACCCAAATTTACATTGACCTCAATAACAACAGCCGTTTAGATCCGGGCGAAGCCAGTAACTTTAGCGACAGTCAGGGCAATTACAGTTTCCGCAATGTTCCGGTAGGTAGTTACATCATTAGGGAAGTTCCGCCGCCCGGTTTCATTCAAACAACTCCGCCTGCGCTGGTAGTTGTCTCGGCAGATGTTCGGGCTAGCAGCATCGATTTGCTGACTGGAGATCCTGAAAGTCGTAGCGTAGCGGGGCGTAAGCCATCGGCTAAATCCTTGAAAGGCGACCCGCTGACGGATGCTAGCTATGGGGGCGAACCTGTAGGCAATATGGGGGCGGATACCTCGCTGGCGATCGCGGGTCGCGATAGTTATCAAATTAGCGATCTTTTGCTCGATCGACCTGCCGCGAATGTAGGCAATCTTCCTAACTTTGGGCAACAAAATGTCATTTGGGAGCCTAGTCCACAAATCGCCGGATTTGTCAAGACCAATGAATTAATTAATTGGGATCTGGAAACTCGTTCGGGTAGGTGATTTAGTTTTGAATAAAGCTCGATCGCCCGGAATGCCAAACTGCAAATAAAAATCAGGAACAGATTAAAGGGCGATCGCGTGATACCCTATTCTTGGCAGCGTCCAAGACTCAAGCGTAAGTTCCGGGAACCCCGAAGCTGGCTTGTTGTATATTGGGTGAAATATTTCAGAGGCTGTTGATACAAAGTAAATGATTTTCTAGAAACTTCTTGAATAATTAGGTAAAAGCTGGTAGTGTAGATTGAGAAAAAAAATGCTTTAGCGACTAAAACAGCTAAGAGCATGGTCACTTTGAGTCATTATCGTTTCCAGGAAATGTTGAAGCATCAAGCTGTTAAATATGGCAGTTTTGTAGTAGGCATAACGGAAGAATACATATCAAAAACCCGTTCAAAGTGTGGACATAAATTCAAATGGCGCTTTCAATATCTTGTTGAAAGCTTTGAGAGATACCTCCTTGACAGGAGAGCTTGCAGCTTTTTCTGTCTTGCCATACACGGTAGTATCAGGCTTAGTCCTGGATTTGCCGGGTTAAATGTATCTGTAGCATTGAGCGTAAGTCAGAAACTATCAGACAGTTCCCCTAACCCCGATCGGCATATTTTCAGGGAAAGCAAATCATATCCAGTCCGGTAGCTCGATCGGTCTAAAGCTTGTTGTGAAGAGCTTGTTGTGAAGAGGCAATCCCAGAGCCTGCGATCGTCTGTTTACAGCAAACCATGACAAACCTGAACGATGCCGCCCGACTTGCGATCGGCTGGAGCACTCAATCAAGGCCTTTTTAGAGCTCAAACCAGCAAGTATGTACGGAGAGAGAAGGCGTGCAAATCTTAAAGATGTTGCCCTCAAATTGCCAGGGCTCTTCAAAACCTGATATACTGGCCAGCGACAAAGCTTGAGGCATTGTTGTGTGAGATGGGGAACATTACCTCAAGCACAGACGTATGTAAAATCGAGTGGCAATTGTCAGCGACTAGCAAAAACTACTCAGCTATTGACAAACCC
This sequence comes from Microcoleus sp. PH2017_05_CCC_O_A, assembly GCF_020738785.1. Classification (NCBI taxonomy): domain Bacteria; kingdom Bacillati; phylum Cyanobacteriota; class Cyanophyceae; order Oscillatoriales; family Microcoleaceae; genus Microcoleus; species Microcoleus sp. PH2017_05_CCC_O_A. The sequence continues at coordinate 32,716 of NZ_JAEQCB010000059.1, forward strand.
ATACAGTAGTCTGTAATTTACGTGGATTTAGGTGTGAAGGAGAGAAATCATGGCAAATTTAACTAGCGAAGAGCGGATTGCCCAGCAATTACAGGTTGGGAATACAGGCCCGGCAATTTTAGGTATCAAGTTCAATGACTTGAACGCGGATGGGATCAGACAGGCAAATGAACCAGGTCTGGCAAACATTCCCATTCTCCTCGAACCTGCGATCGGCAGCAACGGCCGATTAGATACAGGCGATATCTCCGTCCTTACAGACGCTAACGGAGGGTTCTCGTTCATAAATCTGGTTCCCGGCAACTACGTAGTCACAGAAACCACCGTACCGGCTGGTTTCCGTACCACGACTCCGAATCCCCTCGCTGTCACTGTTGGAAACACAAACACCAACGTTTTCTTTGGCAACACCCAGCTTGTGGGCAGCCGGATTGTTGGATGCAAATACTTAGACATAGATGCCGACGGCTTTCGAGACGGGAATGAACCGGGGATTAAAAATGTCAGGATATATCTTGATGGCAGCAACGGCAGCGTCCCCAACGGCCGATTAGATGCAGGGGAACTTAACACATTATCAGACAAAAATGGTTCGTGGTCGTTTAATGTAACACCTGGAACATACAGAGTTCGGGAAGAACGAGTCAACGGTATCAACGGAGAACCCCTAGAAAGAGATTTCCCCCAAAGCACCCCACCCAACAACATCCCTGTACTGGACGTAACCGTAGGCCCCGGTCAAACCTTTGCCTGCGCTCAAGTTGGCGACACTCCGCTGTATCAAATTGAAATTAACAAATTTCGGGACATAGACCGCAGTGGCACGCGAAATTTGGTCAATGGAGTTTTTGAACCCCCCATTGCTAACGTACCCTTCATTTTAGATTTGAACGGGAACGGTCGCTGGGATCAAGCCTCAGAACCCATCGCTATCACCGATGTAAACGGAGTTGCTACCTTCAGGGATTTGAGAGCTGCCAATTACTCTGTCTTGGAAATTTTTCCAGCGACACTGCCCGGTGGTGGCGCCCCAGGCAACCTCAATGCTCCAGTGGCAACTACTCCTAACCCCGCTCTGGTTTCGGCACCAGGCCCGCAAGCACGGTTCCAGGGTACGATCAGCAGAGAGCAACCGATCTTGGTAACAGATTCAACCTATACACTGAAACCAAACGACCCTAAATTCGTAGATACCAACCGCGACGGCGTTCAACAGGCTGGGGAAAGATCGATCGCGGCAACTGGCGAACGGCCGATTTTTGCCAACACACCTTTTCCTTTCCCAGCGACTAACCCCTCACCAGCAGTTACCTTTACTCCTGTGGGAGCTAATACTGGGAATGACACAAATTCTGGTGTCGGAAACACTCTACCTAACATCACTGTATTCAAATACAATGACCTGAACGGAAACGGTCGCTTCGAGCCAACTCAGGGTGAAGCACCAATTGCCGGTGTCTCTGTCTTCCTCGACACCAACAATAATGGGACTCCTGACGCCGGAGAACAACAAATACAGACGAATGCTCAAGGAAGAGGAGCATTTACCAACTTGCAACTGGGTAATTACACAGTGCGGGAAGTCGTACCGGCTGGTTTTTCGCCTTCGACAACTGCTGGTGTTCCGGTAACTCTGGGCCTTCAGGACGCTAACGTTACTTTTGCCAATACACCGAATAGCAACATCACTGGTTGCAAATTCGAGGACTTTAACTTGAATGGCTATCGAGACGGAAACGAACCGGCGATTAGCGGCGTTACTGTTTTTCTCGATACCAATAACAACGGCGCCCTGGATGCAGGGGAAGCAACTACCACTAGCGATCAGTTTGGTACTTTTGCTTTCAGAAATTTGCGTCCCGGTACTTACAACCTGCGAGAAGTACCTCCTCCTGGTTTCTTCCAGACGACTCAACCGCTCAATATCGTTTTGGGCCCCAATCAAACCTTTACTTGCGCTTTGATTGGCAACTCTCGCCGCTATGATTTGTTAGTTCCCAAATTCCGAGACGACAACCGCAACGGCATACAAGACTCGGGCGAACCTCGTCTTGCTAATGTTCCATTTACTTTGGATTTGAACCGGAACAATCGTTACGATGCCGCCACTGAGCCTTTGGTGAGAACGAACGCACAAGGGATTGCTCTATTCCCGAATTTGTTCCCGGCTACTTACTCGGTTTTGGAAGTTTTCGACGATCCGAACGTGCCCAACCCGTTCCCGATCCGGACAGGGCCTAATCCTGTTACCTTTAACGTACCGGGCCCAAATACTACGCCTTCGGCGCCAGTACCGACTCCAGCAAGAACTGCTTCTAGCCTCGATCCTCTGACTGAAGGTGGACTTGATGCTACGGTTAAGGCCAGCAGCATTGATACCAGCTTGATCGCCAATGAAAATGCAGGTATCAGCTTTGTTGATGACATGAGCTTGAGCCGCACAGCGAGTGCACTAACTGTAGTGTTGCCTGAAGATAAGAAGGATTTACTGTTAGGTGCTCCTGCTACTTCTCCGACTGGTTTCTAATCTGAAGTTGGGTCTCTAGTTTGAGACTCAACTATTAGTAATTAGCTAGTTTAAGCTGCACGTCAAACATTGTTTTGGGGTGCAGTTTACTTTTGTGCCGCACAAACTGTCTTTAGTCGTAGACTGCGATCGGCAAAAAGAACGATTCCCCGCCGCCACAAAACCTTTATTTATATCACAGGTAAAATTTTGCATCCCAACGGCGGATCTGTAGTTAATGGTTAGGAAGGACTAAATTCCTTACTACAAACCTTGTTTTTAAGAAGGACTAAATTCCTTACTACAAACCTTGTTTTTAAGTTTGTACTGAGGACTTTAGTCCTCATATTTCTTTTTTCCTGCTTTTTAAAATAGTAATCCCGCCATCTTGGTGGCGGGATTGATAGGTTGCAGTTGAGCTGTTTTCTAGCTTTAGCTAGAATTGAAATTAGCTCGCTGCTCAATTAGCTAATGCCAGCCATTTCTTGCTGAATTGTACTCTTGGCTTCTTTGAATTGAGTAGCCATTTGTTCCATTTGTGCTTCGCTCAGGTTGCGGCGAATTTGAGGGAACATATCGTTTTCTTCTTCCTTAACGTGATCCTGAACCGCTTTTTTTAGCTGTTGGATTTGAGCTTTGAAATCAGAAGAACTGGGGTTGAGAGCCTTGATTTGGGCGAGCATTTGCTTCATTGCTGCTTGCTCGTCGTACAGTTCTTGGGTATCGCTGTAGTAGCTGCGAACTGCGGGATAGACAATTTGTTCTTCGGCTTCTGCATGAACGCTTAAGTCTTTGTAAAGTTGACCGAAGAATTCTTGCAGTTTTTGAGGATTGTCGGTTTTTTCGATTTCCATGAATATGGTATCGACTTTGCGGTGATCCATGGAGATGATTTCGGTGATGTTCATCTCCTCTTTGGTGCGGGTAACTGCACCACCGATAATGCCACTCATGGCCGCCATCGCATCTTGGACGCGGGCCCAAACGCCTTGATCGGGGTCTTTTCCGGTCAGTTCGCGCACTCCCAAGATTTCCATAACTCCTTTGAGTTGCTCTTGGTGGGCGCGGTTTTCAAAGTTAACTGTGTTGAGGGGAACGATGGCGGCTTCGATGTCTGCGCCGACTACTTGAGCGGCTTTGTGAACTAACAAGCCGGCCATTGTTTGTTTGTGTTTGAGCAGTTCGTGCTGGGATACTTTTTCAAACAGGGTGAGTTCAGAACCTTTCATTAGTTTCTGAACTTCTTCGATCATTTTTGTGAATGTTTCTTTAGGTTCGGATTGAACGCCGTATTGAATGATTACGGTTTCTAAAACGCCTAGGTTTTTGCGATCGTCCTCCAGCATATCCCGGAAGCGATCGCACAGTTCGGAGTCGTTGCAGGAATTGATGAACAATTGCTCGTTGGCGATCAGCAGGTTTTGCAGTGCTTTCATGTCTGCTAATTTCATCGCGATCGCTTGGCGCTTGGTATCTTCAAGGGTAGCTACCATCTGTCGTTTCTCCTCTCGATGTCTTTAGTGTTCTTACATCTTTTAATTTATGGAAATATTCTGATTACTCCCTCTTTCTCCCGACTGATTCATTAATATCCCGCGCAACCTATTGACTTTTAAACCAAGAAATGGTAAGTAATTAAGGCTAAGGTCGTTTTAAAAAAAGCAAAAATTACTTCCTGAATGACCACAACCCACAGACAACAGCCCACTGACAACTGACAACTGACTTTTGTATCAATTAATCCCGATCGCACATCAGTAAAGCGCTACTATAGTTGAAGCCGAAGTTAACTGAAGTTTAAGAATAACTAGCTTGTCTCAACTGCTCACTGCTTTAGAGTTCCCAGCCAAGGTCTGGAAGCTGCACAATGGGTTAACGGTCATTCACCAGCGGATTTCGGCCACACCGGTGGTTGCGCTAGACGTGTGGGTGAGGGCTGGCGCTACGAAGGAGCCGGATTCTTGGTCGGGAATGGCTCATTTTCTAGAACACATGATATTTAAAGGGACGGATGCGATCGCCCCTGGAGAATTTGACCAAGTAATCGAAAATCGCGGCGGTGTCGCCAACGCAGCTACAAGTCACGACTACGCCCATTTTTATGTCAACGCTGGGGCAGATTATTTAGCAGAAACGGCGCAGCCACTGGCAGAATTGCTGTTGCGTGCTGGGATTCCCGATGCGGAATTCGATCGCGAACGAGATGTGGTGCTCGAAGAAATCCGACAATCTCAAGACGATCCCGATTGGCTGGGTTTCCAAGCAATGATGGAAACAGTCTACCAGCGACATCCCTACAGGCGATCGGTACTCGGTACGGAAGAGTTGCTGATGTCGCGAACTCCCCACGAAATGCGCTGTTTTCATCGATCGCACTATCAGCCGGAAAATATGACTGTGGTGATAGTCGGGGGAATTGAGGAAGAAGAAGCCAGAGATATCACAGGGAAAGCATTCGATCGGTTTTCTGACAGGTGGGATTGTCCTAAATTTGTCGCCGAAGCCGAACCGCCGTTAGTAGAAATTCGCCGTCAGGAACTCTGTCTTCCTCGATTGGAACAAGCGCGACTGATGATGGCGTGGACTGGGCCGGGAGTCGATCACTTGCAAAGTGCTTGCGGCTTGGATTTGATCTCTGTGTTGCTCGCAGATGGGCGGAGTTCGCGTTTAGTCCGGGAACTGCGGGAAGAATTACAATTGGTACACGCGATCGAAAGCTCTTTCTCGCTACAACGGGAATCGAGTTTGTTTACGATTAGTGCTGTCTTGGAAGCCGAGGATCTAGAAGAGGTGGAATCTCGAATTTGCGATCGGCTTTGGGAATTGCAATCTGAGCTGGTTTCGGAGACAGAACTGATGCGCTGCAAGCGTTTGCTGTGCAACGACTTTGCTTTCTCCCTCGAAACGCCGGGACAGTTAGCTGGTCTTTACGGATATTACAGTACGATCGCGACTGCCGAATTAGCGCTCAGCTATCCTACCAGGATTCAGTCATTTAAGCCATCAGACCTCCAGCGCCTAGCTCAACAATATCTCTCACCCCAACGCTATGCGGCTGTGGCGATCAAACCAGTCTGATGGTAAAGGGACAGAATATGAATATCTTTGATACCGGATAAATCTTGGTTTGTCCGGTGTTTTCTGTGTTTGGCCCGCACCCTAGGGGATAGATTTTGTTACATTTAGTATGATCGTGCATCAAGCTCTGCTCGGTCTGACAGCATACAAAATGCAAATGGAAAATAGCAAAATGGCGATCGATTCAGTTGACAGTTGACAGTTGACAGTTGACAGCACTTGACGAAGGAAGAAGATTGGAGTAATGAATAGTCTGATTTTAATTTCTCCCAATCAAGGTTCCGGCTTTCAACCAATTATTTCTGGTAATTACCAATTACCCATTACCAATTACCCATTACCGATTCCCCATTACCGATTCCCAATTACTAACTAAATTAATGATGAAAAATGAAATTCAGCGCACGGTTTTAGACAACGGTATGGTTGTCTTAGCATCAGAAAATCCAGCAGCAGATATTATTGCAGCTAGGATATTCCTGCGCGCCGGTAGCCGCTGCGTACAGCCGGAACAAGCAGGATTGTGTCACTTGCTGTCGGCGGTAATGACTAAGGGAACCGATCGCCTGTCTTCGCTAGAAATTGCCGAACGTGTAGAATCGGTAGGAGCGAGATTGAGTACCGACTCGACTACAGACTATTTTTTAGTGAGTTTGAAGACGGTTGTTGCCGATTTTCAGGACATTTTGGAGTTGGCTGCGGAATTGATGCGATCGCCCACTTTCCCGGAAGCTGAAGTCGAACTCGAACGCCGCATTGCGATATCGGCAATTCGATCGCAACAAGAACAACCATTTGCGATCGCCTTCGAGCAATTGCGACACGCCATGTATCAGGAACATCCCTATGCTTTCTCCACCTTGGGCACGGAAGCTACGATGTCAAAGCTCACCAGAAACGAGCTCGAACAGTTCCACAAAACCTATTTCCGTCCCGATAATGTGGTTATTTCGGTAGCCGGCAGAATATCTACCGAAGATGCGATCGCCCTGATCGATCGTACATTTGGTGACTGGAAAGCGCCTTTAACACCCCTCCCAACTTTAACCGTTCCCCCCCTCAAAGCCTCCCCGCAATCCGTGGCTAAGGCGCAAGATACCCAGCAATCAGTGATTATGCTGGGCTACCTCGCGCCCTCGGTCAAAAATCCCGACTATGCAGCGATTAAGTTACTGAATACCTATTTGGGTAACGGTTTGTCGAGTCGGTTGTTTGTGGAATTGCGGGAAAAGCGGGGCTTAGCTTACGATGTTTCGGCACTCTACGCGACGCGCCTGGACACGGCTCAGTTTGTAGCGTACATGGGTACAGCACCCGAAAATACGGTGACTGCTTTTGAAGGATTGCGTACAGAAGTCGATCGACTCGCCAACACCCAACTAAGCGAAGAAGAATTGCAAGCTTGCAAGAATAAAATGCTCGGTCAATATGCTTTAGGAAAACAAACCAATTCGCAAATTGCCCAAGTTTTAGGTTGGTACGAAATCCTGGAATTGGGAATTAAATTTGACGAGCAGTTTCAAGCAGAAATTGCGGCAGTTACTGCTGCTGAAGCTAGGGAAGCTGCTCACAAATACTTCGTCGAACCGTATATTTCTTTGGTGGGCCCGGAGGCGGCGATTACAGAGTTGGGCGTGGCTGCTGTTTGTTAAGGAGGAAATGGGCGATCGAACTTGTGAAAAGTTCGATCGATCTAACCAGTTTGTCCATCTGATAGACTAAAGGAATTGATTGGGCTAAGTTGAGCTATGACCATTGCGATCGACCAACCAATACAACAGAAACCACTCAGCTTTGACGAGTTTATCGCCCGTTATGGTGGCGATAATCGCTATGAGCTGATCGATGGAGAGGTATTCGACTTGGAACCCACAGGCCCCCATGAGGAGGTTGCAGCCTTCATTACCACAAAAATATGTGTCCAGATCGACGGAACAGGCTTACCTTGGTTTGTCCTTCAGCGGGGACTATTGCGCCCTTCAAATATTGGTATGACAGCATTTCGACCTGATGTTGCAGTTGTCGATCGAAATGAACTTACTAAAGAACTGCTTTGGTCTGGTGAGTCGATTCTAACACTGGGCAGTTCGATTAAATTTGTGGCGGAAGTTGTTAGTAGTAACTGGCAAAATGACTATTCTCGTAAAGTCGAAGACTACGCAGTTTTAGGTATTCCTGAATATTGGATTGCGGACTACGCAGGATTAGGTGGTACTCAACACATTGGAAAGCCTAAAAAACCCACCCTTTCTATCTGCACTTTAGTGAATGGGGAATATCAAATTCAACAGATTCGGGGCAATCAGACCATCGTCTCTCTAACTTTCCCAGACTTAAAACTGACTGCTGAACAGGTTTTGATGGCTGGCAGGTAAAATCATTAAATGCCTTACCGCTTTTCCGGAGCTAAGCTGCCAATTACCGCCACAAGCTTTGCATAAGCCTCTAGATCCACTGGCCTGTATTTGACTTTGGCGATCGCCGGATCGTTGCTAAGATAGTTGTTGTCTCTCCAGTTTTTTGATGGCCTGATTGGTCTCAGAACAAAGCCACCACCACAATTCGGACAAATATTTTTACCCAAAATGCTCTCCACACAGGTAGCGCAAAAAGTGCATTCATAGGTACAGATGCGTGCATCAAGCGAGTCTGGTGGCAACGCCTTGTTGCAATGCTCACAGGTTGGTCTGAGTTCGAGCATATTTTCTCCTATTTGTGACGGCTTTATAACTCTTTCTAGGAATATGTAACCGATGTTTCGCGTTGCGGTGTCATAGATGAAAAGGTTCCTTCACTATAAACACAGAACAGGGGTGGACGGCGATCGTTTGGTTTCCAGCCGTTAGCAATACCATGCAAGATAGCTGTCCGAGCAAATTTGCTAGTGACGATCCAGGCTGCTTTGTGCAAATGGAACACATTACCGCCATCGGTTAAATGGAAACCGTTGATTGGCAACCACGGATAACGCATGATAACAATTAACTGCTCGCCAGATGAAACACTCCCTTGCAAAGTCAAGTAGTCGTCGTCAAAAGAAGGGCGGAAATGCCAACGGAATTCTTGCCCTTCAACATTGATGGTGCGGAAACCTTTTTTCTTCTTAGGGTAAGTCATAGCAACTGTTACCTCGAATGACGATCTTCGCCATAATTATATCAGATATGATATAATATGACACGGATATAGAGGACTAATGTTATGGATCAAGCGAAAAAGAAGCGTCTAGAAGATCGAGGCTGGAAAATCGGATCTGCCTCGGAATTCTTAGAACTTTCACCAGAGGAATCGACCTTAATTGAGATTAAGTTAGCCCTCAGTCTTAATCTCAATTAAGGTCGGCAAAAATTGATGACACAGGCAGAGTTAGCCGATAAAATCAACTCCAGTCAACCTCGTATTGCCAAGGCTGAAAATGGCGAAGATTCGGTTTCTATTGAACTGTTAATACGCGCAATCCTGGCAACAGGTGCAACGCCTCAAGATATAGGGAAAATTATTGCTCAAGCAGGATAGAAATGATGGCGCAGGTTTCGAGCATATAATTGACTATCGGTAATATCAGGTCGTGAGTTGATGACTCCTTCACTTTGCCAGTAAGCAACAAGTTCTGCTCCAGTTTTAGGTGGGTTACTCAGAACTTCTCTGATCGATAAAACACGTAGTATGTACTCAGATAAAGGTAGGTTTAGTCGTAAGGCTTCAGTAGATAGTTGACTTTCTAACTCCGGCGATAACTCTAATTGAATGCTCATGTCTGCGTTCCTCATCGATCGAGATTCTCAATTGATCGTAGCTGATTTCATTATTATCCAAAATAATCCGACACAACACCACAACCAAAAAAAATTAGCCAGACTTAAATTGAACCTTTTCGGTTCCCGATCGGTCAAAATGAAGCAGACGCCCGATCGGTCTAAATTTATATGTACTTCCTAAAGCAGTTTCAGATTAAAAAAGGGCTGACTCCCTGGTTAAGCGGACTCCTCGCTGCCTCCCTACTCGCCGGAGTCGGCTACACAGCTTACAGCCAACTCACAGTCAAATCGAAACGCGAAAGCAGACGTAAGGAAAAAACCGTTGCTGTAGAAAGGGTGAATTTGCCGATCGCCATTTCCGCAAATGGCACAATAGTACCCGAAAGGAGTGTTAACGTCAGCCCCAAAACTTCAGGAGTGCTCAAAACTTTACTGGTTAAAGAAGGAGACACTGTTAAAACAGGGCAGATTCTCGCCCAAATGGATGACTCCAACCTGCAAGGACAATTGACTCAAAATCGCGGACAACTCGCCTCAGCCGAAGCCAACTTGCAAAAATTACTCAATGGTAATCGAGTCGAAGATATTGCAGTAGCAAAGGCTCAATTAGCTGAACAACAAGCCAGTTTGGAAAAATTACTTAACGGTAATCGCACTCAGGATATTGCCGCCGCCCAAGCCCAAGTAAATGAACAACAAGCAAACCTGCAAAAATTGCTCAATGGGAATCGCAGTCAAGATATTGCAGCAGCAAAGGCCCAATTAGCAGAACAACAAGCAACTCTTCAAAAATTGCTCAAGGGCAATCGCCCTGAAGATATTGCCCAAGCGCAAGCTAAACTTAGGGATGCTGAATATGCCAAAAAACAAGCAGAAGAAGACTTTCAAAGAAATCAGGAACTCTACACATCGGGGGCCATTTCTCTTCAAATTGTGAATACTTCTCGCACCGCGCGCGATCGAGCTCAAACTCAAGTCAGACAAGCTCAACAAGCTGTAGCTTTGTTGCAAGCTGGTTCGCGCCCGGAAGACATCGCTGCTGCGCGGGCCGCAGTTGAACAAAAACAGCAAGCTTTGGCGCTAATTCAAGCTGGTGCTCGCCCGGAAGATATTGCGGCTTCCGCAGCAGCAGTCGAGCAAAAACGGCAAGTTTTGGCAGGAGTGCGATCGGGGGCGCGATCCGAAGACATCGCCGCTTCCGAAGCCGCAGTGGAGCAAAAACAGCAAGCTTTGGCACTAATTCAAGGTGGTGCTCGGCCGGAAGAAATTGCGATCGCCCGGGCTCAAGTTCTCTCGGCTAAAGGTAGTCTTCAAACAGTCCAAGCGTTGATTAATGATACGAAAATTCGCGCTCCTTTCAGCGGTACTGTCACCCGCAAATATGCCGATCCAGGAGCTTTTGTGACACCGACAACAGCAGGTAGTGCGGTGACATCGGCAACTTCTTCTTCGATTTTGTCTTTAGCTTCAAAAAATCAGGTTGTGGCGAATGTGGCAGAAAGTAATATTGCTCAAATCCGCCTCGGCTTAAATGCGTCTATTCAAGCTGATGCTTATACGGGAAAGACTTTTACTGGGAAAGTTAATCAAATTTCACCTCAGTCAATTGTCCAGCAAAATGTTACCAGTTTTGAGGTAAAAGCTTCAATTCTTGATGATGCTAAAAAACTATTGCGATCGGGAATGAATGTGAATGTGGAGTTTAAGGCGGGTGAGTTGAAGGATGTTTTAGTTGTCCCGACTGCGGCGATTGTTCGTCAAAAAAAGGAAACGGGAGTGTTTGTGACTGGTGGTGAAGATGGGAAGCCTTTGTTTGTGCCGATTAAGACGGGGATGACGGTTGATGATAAGACGGAAGTGCGATCGGGCTTAAAGGGAAATGAAAAGGTTTTTATTAGTTTCCCCCCTGGCTTGCGGCCTAAATCTCAAACTCCATCATCGGGGGGAATTCCGGGTTTGCAACCGGGTGGTGGAAGTCGTTTGCGTTAGATCGGATATTTTGCACTATTTGGAATAATCTTTTCTGGGCGGGCTAGAAGCCCACCCCACAAGCAGAAAATTGATCTATTGTGGAACAGGCATCTTGCCTGTTCATAAAAAGAGATATTTTGCACTATTTGCAATAATCTTTTCTGGGCGGGCTAGAAGCCCACCCCACAAGCAGAAAATTGATCTATTGTGGAACAGGCATCTTGCCTGTTCATGAAAAAGTACAAGATTTGAGTAGTAGAAATTTGCCCGCTCAATAACAAATAACAAATAACAAATAACAAATAACCGATAACATGAAATTAAAGACTCCCCCAGTTATTAACAAAATCTCGAACGTTCAAATTATGTTCATGGCGACTGAGGCGCTGTGGAATAATAAGTTGCGTACCAGTTTGACGATGCTGGGCGTAATTATTGGCATATCTTCGGTGATTGCGATTACTTCCGTGGGCCAGGGTGTACAAAAGTCTACTGAGGAACAGTTGAAGGCTTTGGGTACTGATGTGTTGTTGGTTTTATCTGGTGCTTCGCGATCGGGCGGTGTTAGTCAGGGTAGTGGTTCTGCTTCTACTGTGACATGGGATGACGCTAGGGCGATCGGCAAACAAGCACCCGCAGTTAAGGCAATTTCGGCTTTTTTGCAGCGTCAAGTACAAGTCGTTTATGGCGGGCAAAACTCATCTACTTCTATCTTGGGAACCGATTTAAATTATCCCGATGTCAAGAACATTCAACCTCAAGCAGGACGGTTTTTTAATGAGGATGAATTGAATGCTGCTGAACCAGTTGTTGTCCTTGGTTCTAAGGTGCGAGACGAGCTTTTTGGAGTTGGTGCTAATGCCCTATCAGCCGATGTTCGCATTCAGGGAGGGCGCTACAAGGTAATAGGAGTGATGGAACCCAAGGGTTCGGTAGGGGGTACGGATCAGGACGATCGCGTGTATATTCCCCTGAAAAATATGTCGGCTCGAATTGTGGGTAGAAACTCTTTGGCTGGAATTGCCATCTCGGGTTTTTGGTTACAAACTACGGGGGAATCGGATTTAGCTGATGCTCAATTTCAAGTAGAAAATATCATGCGTTTGCGCCACAATATCTATCCGCCACAACCGGATGATTTTCGAGTGATTAATCAAGTTGATATTGTGAATACTTTCAGCAATGTGGTAGGTTTGTTTACAGTGATGGTAGTGGCAATCGCCGGAATTTCCCTGGTAGTTGGCGGCATCGGGATTGCTAATATTATGTTGGTGTCAGTTGTGGAGCGCACTAAGGAAATCGGGATTCGCAAAGCTGTAGGTGCTACCAATGCAGCTATTTTGATTCAATTCATGGCTGAATCGATTTTAGTTTCGACTGTGGGCGGTACGGCTGGTATTGGGTTGGGAATTGCGATCGCCTTTGGGGCCGCGACAGCATTTAGTTTTCCGTTTGTAATTTCAGTATGGTCGATCGCAGCCGGTTTTGGACTATCCTTTACAGTAGGCTTATTGGCTGGAGTATTGCCGGCACGGAATGC
>NZ_JAEQCB010000060.1:0-28204 GCF_020738785.1 Microcoleus sp. PH2017_05_CCC_O_A
AAACCCAGATAAATCGTCTGCCCAATCTTCACAAATGGTTTGTGGAAATTTTCGCTAAACCCACATAGCTATTGGATCATTCTTTTTGTGGAGGCCTCTGATATCAATTGAGACAGTCATAAAGCGGGTTTCTGGGAAAATAGCCGATTTTTGATGACTTGTGAATTCCGTAAAAATACTGATTTCTGGGTGAGTGTGTCGGTTTTACCACCGAATATTTGGGAATCAACCGGGTTTGAATAAATGTGGCGCGTAAGTTTTATTAAGTGTGAGGATTAAGCGATGGAGCTTTTGTGCAAAAACTAATGGCAGACTCGTCTGATGCGTTAAAGTCGGCTATTGAGTTCTCTCTAAAAATAAAATGGCCCCACCGCTGAAGGGCTGTAGGGCGCAAGGACAGTTAAACGCTAACCTCATTGTCGGAAAAATTAGCATTGATGTTATCCTCCTGTGTGACGATTTTGCGATCGTCCATTCACTCATCAATGCTCTCGTATCAAAAAATGTAACCCAAGATCGATCGAATTCAACCTGTCCTATTCTAAAAACAATACCTCATGCATTCTGACGAGCAGCTCCCTAAAGCTGCTTTTTTATTGGGATTTAGTTTTTGGCTGCCGGAGTTACGGATCTTGGGAATAAGATTTTGAACAACAGTCGCTACAGATTGATATTGCCATAGTGGTTTTCAGTTGCACTCCAGGTTCATTAATTGGTAATGGGGAATTGGGAATTGGTAATTGGTAATTGGGAAGCTCTACCTCATGAAATTTGAAAACTGCTAGAATTAAGGCCCGAAGACCTTAGTCGGGGGCGGTGGGTATTGAAAAAAACGATATGTATTTATTGATGAGCGATCGCATAGTTTTGCGCTAAATATCCGTTGCGAGTTGTAGAATTTGGTTGGGTGAATTGCCCGTTCCTCATTAAGGTAATACTAGCCTGCCTGTTCTTGACAAAAACTCGATCGCTCCGCCCACCCCCAAACCAGTTAAAGAAATAGTAGCTAATATCGCAAAAGTCCGCCATCTTTGGTGCCCAAACATTTGAATATCTAGTCTTGCCAAAGCTCCGGCTGAAGTCAAGACTAAAACCGTCACAAAAAGGTGCATCCAGGTAACAACTATAACTGCCAAAAAAGCTCCTACAATAATCGAAATAAAAGCCCCACTATCACTCGAAAACCAGCGCATGAGCCATCTTTTTATCTCCTTCAGCGGGAATGACAACGCGATAGCTAACACTAAAACAGCAGCCACGGCGAAAAACCAAGTCAGGTGCGGGGGAATATCAAATTCAGATAATTTCCAGCCAAAAATGAAATAAGTAACAAAAAGTAGAGTTAAGGAAAACCAAGAATTTAGTTTCATTCGATATACAAATTAGGGGAACCAAGCAACATAAAGATGACCCCGCCCAAAAACGGTTATTTGCTTGCCGGCACTCATAATGGTCGATTCCAAAATTTTAGACTCATGCTTAAACTTCCAGATTCACGGCGCTACGAGTAAATCTAAAATTATTCAATCTAAAATCTAAAATCGGCTGACCCGATAAATTTGTGTGCGGGCTTAGAGGTTAGTAGAAATAGCTTGCACCGGACAAGTAGGGATGCACTGCTCGCAGACGATACAGCGCGATCGAGCAAACGTTAGTTTAAAGCTTTCTGGGTCAAGGGTCAAGGCTTCTGTCGGGCAAACCCCCGTGCACAAGCCGCAGTGAACGCAGGTATCTTCGTCGATGAGTATTTCCCTGCTGGCTAGGGAAACGCCGATATTTTGCGATCGCATCCAGTCGATCGCCGCTTCTAGTTGGTCAATGTCCCCTGATAACTCTAGCACCAGTTTGCCCACTTGATTCGGAGCCACCTGAGCGCGGATAATGTTGGCTGCAACATTAAAATCCTTGGCCAGTCGATAGGTGACAGGCATTTGGATCGATCGTTGTGGAAACGTCAGCGTTACCCGTTTTTTCACTGTTACCTCGGTAATTTACAAACACAATCTTTCTTATCTTATTGTTTTAGCGCACTTGCTCTAATTACTGGCCTCAGCCAATTTTTTGATGAGATTGGTCTGATTATCTCAAAATGTGGTATAATTTAAAGTGTTTATTAAAAATAAAAACATAGAAATAAGATCCCAATTTATTTTATGAGTCTTAATTCGCCCAACTCAACTCCTGCACCCGCAGATTCCGAAATAAATGCCGCCGCGCGCGTCAGAAACTTATTGATCGTATTAGCAGCGATCGCCCTTTCAGTATCCCTCTTCTTAGGAGTGCGAACTCAAACGCCATCAAGCAGTCTCACCGAAATGGCAAAAGCCTCCGCACCGATAGCAACAGCCTTAACAAACGGCAAGCCAACACTCATGGAATTTTACGCTGATTGGTGCGGTAGCTGTCAAGCAATGGCTAAGGACTTAAGCGCCATCAAACAGAAATATGCCGAACCAATGAATTTTGTCATGCTAAATGTAGACAATGACAAATGGCTGCCAGAAATCACCAAATATCGAGTAGATGGCATTCCACACTTTGTCTATTTGAATAATAAAGGCAGCAGCGTTGCTGAAACGATCGGCGAAACACCGCGCAGTATTATGGAAGATAATTTAGAGGCTTTAATTGCAGGAAAACCAATACCGCACTCGCAATCTTCCGGTCAAGTTTCTGATTTTACTCCCGCCACAGGCCCTGTAAAAACAAGCAGTTCAGACCCGCGCGCCCACGGCAGTCAAGTACAGTAAATTAAGGAAGAAGGAAGAGGGAACAGGCATCTTGCCTGTTGCTATTTGTGGGAGCATCTCAGTTTTGCATTTACAGTGCTGTCCCCGCACAGCAAAGCTTGTACAAGCTTTGCTGTGCGGGGACAGCACTACGATAAAAAATGCTTCTTGCAAAACTGAGATGCTCCCCTATTTGTGATAATGCAAGATGCTTGTTCCACAATCAATAAACATTCTTGTGGAACAGGCATCTTGCCTGTTCCTATTTGCGATAACTTACAGAAATTCAACAGCCGATCGCAACTTATGTCAATTTCGGTTGAGGGCGACTACCTCTAAAGGAATATTCAAAAAAACTTTATTTACATTTTATTGAATTTTATTATAATTGCAAAAAGTGGAGTGTAAATAGTCGATCGCTCCCAATCAACAATAAAATGCGATCGAAAAGAAGTTGGTCGCAATCCCCCGATTCATGCCTTCGCAGGCTGAGTGAGACCCTAAACTTTTCAATCTAAAATCGAATAATCCCCAATAGTCTAATCTAAAATCTCTAATCTAAAATCGCATGACAGCCGACAAACCCGGATTCAGCATTAGCAGCATCTCAATCCGCCGCCACATCGGCACTATAATGCTGACATTGGCGATCGTCGTAGTGGGCATTTTCTACATCACCCAACTGCCCGTTGACTTGCTACCCTCCATCACCTATCCCCGCATCAGCGTGCGCCTAGACGCACCGGGAGTCTCCCCAGAAGTCGCAGTTGACGAAATTACCCGCCCCCTCGAACAAGGACTTTCCGCCACAGAAGGAGTCACGCAAGTGTTTTCCCGCACCCGCGAAGGACAAGTCAGCGTCGATTTATTCTTCAAACCCGGCGGAGATATCAACCAAGCCCTCAACGACGCCACAGCCTCCGTCAACCGCATTCGCAACCGACTTCCCGATACCGTTGCATCCCCCACTCTATTTAAATTTGACCCTTCCCAACAGCCGGTTTACGAATTTGCGCTGACTTCAGACTCGCGCCAAGGCGTAGATTTGCGAGTATTCGCCGATGACGAATTAGCCAGGGAAATTAATGTAATTCCCGGAGTAGCTTCCGTTGACGTTTCCGGCGGCGTTCAAGAAGAAATTCAAGTTAATATTGACCTGAACCGGCTGCAAAGTTTAGGAGTTAATCTTAACGATGTTTTTAGTGCTTTGCGCGATCGCAATTTAGACACTTCCGGCGGCCGACTGCGCCAAGAATCCAACGAACCGCTGACTCGCACAATCGGTCGATTTAAAACAGCCGCCGAAATCAACAACCTTTCCTTTCAAATATCCGGTTCCAACCCGCCAAAACGAGTTTACCTGCGCGATTTTGCCAAAGTCAACGACGGCACAGAAGAACAGCGAGTCAAAGTTTTTCTCAATCAAAAACCCGCCGTTAAAATCAGCATTTTGAAACAGCCGGACGCCAACACAATTACTGTTGTAGACGGCGTAAAAAATCGCCTCAAAGAAATGCAGAAAGCGGGCTTGATTTCGGCAGACATGAAAGTAGTTACTACCTTAGACGAATCCCGCTTTATCCGCAATTCCTTAGCCGATGTAGCGAATGCGGGAATTTCCGGGGCCGTCTTGGCTGCGATCGCCGTTTTGTTCTTTTTAGGTTCCCTCAGACAAACGCTGATTATCTCTCTGACTATTCCCCTGTGTACTTTAGCTGCGATTATTTTAATGCGGCTGTTCGGCTTGTCGCTGAACTTGTTTAGTTTGGGCGGTTTAGCCTTGGGAATCGGTCAGGCAATTGACACCAGCGTAGTTATTTTAGAAAATATTGTAGTCGGTTTAAACAGCAACCCCGACCTCAAAAAAGGCAAAATCAAAAATCGCAAAGAACTCACAATAGAAGAGTCGGTAATGCGAAGTCAAGAAGTAGAATCAGCAATGGTTGCTTCCACGGCGGCGAACTTAGTATCGGTGCTGCCATTTTTGCTGATTGGCGGCTTCTTTTCCCTGCTATTTAGCGAATTAATTTTGACAATTTGCTTTGCAGTAGCAGCATCTTTGCTAGTAGCTGTAACTGTAGTACCGATGCTGACTTCTCGCTTGATGGGAATGTCTTATTCTAGCGGCGTCAGTCAATTCGGGCCGATAAAACATTTCAACCGCGGCTTTGAAAACGGCACGCGGGCTTACGGTGCGGTGCTGTCAAAAGTGCTGGGTTTGCGCTTAATTATCATTCCACTGGCTTTTATAATTTTAGGCTGCGGAACTTGGGTGATGGCAAGTCAAATTCCCCAGGAAATATTGCCAAGAATCAATACCAGCCAAGCCCGATTATTTGCTTTGTTTCCTCCCGGTACTAACTTGGAAACCAATCAAAAAGTAGTTGCAGCCGCCGATAAACTGCTGCTCGCACAGCCAGAAACCGAGTATACTTTAACCACAGCCGGAGGGCTGCTGTTCGGCAACAATACGATCGAGAATTTGCTCCGGGGAAGCAGCACGATTACGCTGAAAAAAGGCACAAATACGATCGCCTTTACGGAAAGAATGACTGAGGAATTAAGGAAAATAGACGTTCCAAAAGGCACTCGCCTGCGCTTAGTCCCAGAGGGAATCAGGGGTTTAGTGTTAACGAATTCCCCAGTCAGGGGCGGCGAAATTGATGTCATACTTCAGGGCCCAACCGAAAAATCATTGCAAGAAGCAGGCCGTAAGATATTAAAAGAATTGGATGAAAAGGTAAAATTAGCGCGGTTTCGGCCGGATGGAGACGCGCCGCAGTCGGAAGTGCAAATCCGTCCTGACTGGGAAAGAGCTTCTTTGTACGGACTCAGCGCCCGAGACATTGGGGAGACGGTTCAAACAGCAATTGAAGGTTCTGTTCCGACTCAAGTGCAGCGGGGAAACCGTTTGGTAGACGTGCGCGTGCAGTTCGATCGCACTTCTGTCAAATCGATCGCCCAACTCGGACAAATTCCGTTATCTGGCAATAATAGCATCGTCCGTTTGAGCGATGTGGCAAAAATTGCGATCGGCCAAGCGCCGGGAGAAATTCAGCGTCTCAACCAGCGGCAAGTTTTCTTAGTTGTGGGAAACTTAAATCGCGGTGCAAGTTTGGGCGATGCTGTCAAACAAGTCGATGCAGTTTTATCAGAAATAAAGCTGCCGCCAGGAGTTACAATTGTGCCGAGTTCGGCTGCGGAAACCAACCAGCAATTGCAAACTTCTCTGAAACTTTTGGGCGGATTGGCGACTTTTTTAGTGTTTGTCGCGATGGCGGTACAGTACAATTCTCTAGTCGATCCGCTGGTGATTTTGCTGACAGTGCCGCTGGCGTTGGCTGGGGGTGTTTTCGGGCTGTACGTGACCAAAACTGCGATCGGGGCGACGGTGATGATCGGGGCAATTTTGCTCGTAGGAATTATCGTGAATAACGGCATTATTATGGTAGAATTAGCCAACCAAATTCGGGAAGACGAAAAGGTCGATCGCGCGACAGCAATTGTCAGGGCGGCACCTCAACGTTTGCGTCCGATTTTGATGACAACTATTACCACAGTTTTGGGTTTGTTTCCCCTCGCTTTGGGAATTGGAGAAGGTTCGGAGTTTCTGCAACCTTTGGGGGTTGTGGTGTTTTCGGGTTTGTCGCTGGCGACGCTGCTGACGCTGTTTATTATTCCGTGTTTTTATATTTTGCTGCACGATTTCTTTGGGATGTTTGGGGCGAAGAAGAAACCGCAAGCGGTTGCTGTTCCCGTGCAGAAGGCGGGGGGGAAAACTACGAATTGATGATAATTTAGTGCCAGCAAATACGCGCTTTACCGCAGTCCGGCAGGGGTTTAAACCCCTGCCTCAATATCTACAGTCGGTTTTTAACCGACTGTAGATATTGAGGGAAAGTGCGATGATTTTAGTTCTCTTCCAGAGGACTTTTGCTATGAGACAGGGGTTGAAAACCCCTGTCGGACTGGGAAACTTAGCAACAATACCAATACAGCATTTGATGTTAAGCGCGATCGCCCTTCACAAGATTTATCATCGCCCCCCATCATATTTCAAGCCTTTAAGGGACACCCCAGCCACCCCAGCCGACGCCCCACCAGCACCCCACAGACTGATATTTTGTAGCCTCAGTCTCATAAAGTTACATTCCGTTACAATAAAAAAGTAAACAGAACTTGCAGGCGAGCTTAAGAATCAATGCGCTTAATCTTAATGACCGGAAAAGGCGGCGTCGGGAAAACCTCCGTAGCCGCTGCTACAGGGCTGCGATGCGCCGAATTGGGATACAAAACCCTAGTGCTGAGCACAGATCCCGCCCACTCCTTGGCCGACAGCTTCGACATGGAACTCGGACATGACGCCCGACTCGTAAAACCCAATTTGTGGGGAGCAGAATTGGACGCCCTCAGAGAATTAGAAGGCAACTGGGGAGCAGTAAAACGCTACATTAGTGAAGTTTTGAGAGCCCAGGGACTTGATGGCGTACAAGCTGAAGAACTAGCCATTTTGCCGGGAATGGACGAAATATTCGGTTTGGTGCGGATGAAACGGCATTACGACGAGGGAATATATGATGTTTTAATTATCGATTCTGCTCCCACCGGCACAGCATTGCGGCTCTTGAGTTTGCCAGAAGTTGGAGGCTGGTACATGAGAAAATTTTACAAGCCATTGCAAGGCATATCAGCCGCCCTCAGACCTTTAGTTGAACCAATTTTTAGACCAATTGCGGGCTTTTCTTTGCCGAACAAAGAGGTGATGGATGCACCTTATGAATTTTATGAGCAAATCGAGGCTCTGGAAAAGATTTTAACTGACAATACTGTGACTTCGGTCAGGTTAATTACTAATCCCGAAAAAATGGTAATTAAAGAGTCTTTGCGCGCCCACGCTTATTTGAGTTTGTACAATGTTGCCACAGATTTAATCGTAGCAAATCGGATTATTCCCGAAGAAGTAACCGATCCCTTTTTCAAGCGCTGGAAAGAAAACCAGCAGCAGTACAAGCAGGAAATTCACGAGAACTTCCGGCCGCTACCAGTGAAAGAAGTGCCGCTTTATTCCGAAGAAATGTGCGGTTTGCCAGCCTTGGAACGCTTGAAAGAAACGCTTTACAAAGACGAAGATCCTAGCAAAGTTTATTACACAGAAAATACGATTAGGATTGTGCAGGACAACAATCAATATGTTCTAGAACTGTATTTGCCGGGAATTGCTAAGGATCAGATTCAGTTGAGCAAAACTGGTGATGAGTTGAATGTTCGGATTGGGAATCACCGCCGCAATATGGTATTGCCGCAAGCTTTAGCTGCACTGCAACCTTCCGGGGCGAAGATGGAGGATGATTATTTGAAGATTAAGTTTGCTTAATTTAACAGGACTTACGCAGGCACAATATAAATAGTTTGCCTGCCTAAGCTCTGTTGAATAGTTCTCTACCGATTCCTTGCCCAGCAAATTCTCTGCGGACGAACAACAACGACAGATGATTCCCTCTCCGAAATGCAATAAAACCAACAACTATCCCATTCCATGTAGCGACTAACTTTTTCTCGCTACTAAAGATTCTTGCTCTTAATTCTTCTAGGTCAGAAATCTTTTTCCATTCGGCAACGCTTTCTGGTGTTCCATCTGTGAGCTCCCATAGATCCGCAGAAGCCCACATACAAGCACTAATTTCTTGTTCGTCCCCAAGCTGCGGAGGTCGATAGGCAATTGAATTCATCATTGTGGTGCGATCGCGATATCAGTCTTCATTCATGGTTGAAATGGTGTACCATGATGAAAGCGAAGTACCCAACCGCTGGTTGTTCGCGACCAAAGAGAGTTTCTGCGTGTATTAGTGTTAGTCTGCCGATCGCAACAGACGAGTAAAACCCTCTTGGTCAAAGTGTCTATCAGTGGTCAAGGCTTCCAGAATACCTCGATCGCGCATCAACACAAAAATTATACCCTTATACAGAGAATAAGTTCGATCATTTCGCTAGACCTTCCTGTTTGATTTCGTATCCCAATAGTCTAGAGAAGTAATCGAAAGTTTCTTGATGTCGGTCATACATATGTATGACCGAAGCCAACTTCCCATCTACAGTGAATACTCCATCAGGACAAACTTTAAAGCGATTCAAGGATTCGCCAGCAATTGTTAGTACAGGGCCTACGGCATTTTCATGAACTTCAAACGGAATATTATTAAACCCATCAGTATAGAAAAGATGATTAAAGACTGATTGCTCGATACCAATAAAGGGAGTTTTCAAAATTTCTGCACATAGAACTTCAAGGAAAGCATCGACTCCCTTGAAGCTTCCCATAATTGTGCCAATGCAAATAGCTGGTTTGCCTACCACCTTTTGCAAAGCCTTGGAACCGTAGCTATCGCCATACCACTTTGTATCCCAGTAATCGTCACCTCCATATTGGACATCCTGCTTAAAAAAGTGTAATTCTGAGGAATCTACCTCATCAAAAAAGGGTGACTGAAAAGCTACATCTTTTACATCTGACATAAAGACTTTCTTATACTGTGGATTCGTTTTTAGGAAGTCTCTGTAAGTGAACCACCGGACAAAATGAGGATGATGCCATAGCTTCAATAGTTGAACGTACATTTCGTAAAATATAATTCTTAATGACGGTATATTTTGAGTTGATAGTGCCAGCCATTTTGTTGGGTAGAGTATGCTTCTATTTAGAAGCTTCGAGAACTTATTTACACTAAAGGAATAGGTATTTGGAGTGTATGAAAATGTTACCGAATACTCTTTGGAAATTTCACAAAGCTGATTGTTAACATTATTCGTGCAGATGACTAAGTCGCATACTTGAGGAGCATAGACGCTACGAAGAGTTTTTGCAAATACCTCTAGTCTCTCTGGATTTAGATTAGTTGCAAATCCAAGGACAACATTCTCAATTTGGTAATCAGACATAGTTATAATCCTTCCTCAAAACAGATAAAACCTAACTATAGCAGCCCTAAATCAGTCGAAAAATTGATGGATGCCAGAACCTTTGCAGTGTAAGCGTTTTACTAGCGTATAATGCCAGCAAATCATTTAGGATTGGTATATCTAATATTACAGGCCGTTTAGGCTGATTGTCAAGTTTCTGGCTAAACACCCTATATGGGTTCAAAAGCCGAAAGTTTATGCCTAAAATCCCTATTTTATCTGATTAGACCGAAAGTTTCTGCCCAATCACCCAAATCGTGGTGTTATGTGGAAAATTTCGGGCATTATTATTTAGACCTGCACGCGATCGAGTGCGGGTCAAGCATTAGTCGTAGGGAGTGATTAGTCCGCTCGATCGCTAGCAAGCAACATCAAGTCAGCGCCGATCGCAATCTATTAGGTGATGGATTAATCGTCACACCCACGCTGAGGATCGCAAATTAAATAATTTACACAAGTTTGTGGGATGGGCGGGAGAGCCCGTTCTTTCTGGACGGGTTCTTCTGGCCCATCCCACAATAATCATCAAATTATAAGTTATTTAATTCTCATTCCTTAGTGCGTCTAAATTAGGCATTCTCACTGTTTTTGAATCAGGATTACTCCAATCAGCAATAATGCAGTTCCTAAGATGCGAGACACGCTGAGAGAAATCTGGGTAACACCAAATGCGCCAGTAGAATCCAAGACAAGTGCCGCAATCATCTGTCCGGCAATCACCAATGAAAAAACCACCGCCACACCTAATTTCGGGATTGCGATCAATGATGCAACAAGATAGTATGCTGCAAAAACCCCACCGAACCAGGCCCATTGTGGAAGAGAATTGAATGCGGGAATGGAGCGCCGATTAGTCGCTCCGCTGGCCCACACTAAAGCGAGTGAAAGCAGAGTTACGAATACTGAGATCATTGTAGTGAGAACCGGAGAGCCGGTTGACGATCGCAAACGCGCATTCCAAGCCATCTGGATTGTGAGTCCCGCTCCGCCGATCGCAACCAGAAGAAAGAGGACGATTCGAGTAAACATGATATAGAATTATTGTGCTGCTGCAACCAACGACTATGGAATATTTGTCCACACCTGAGCCTCAATGAACAGATCATATCTTCGTGCTGCTTCTATTCGCCACTCCTCACTTGGAATACCAAACGCATCTATCATCTCGCAAATTTCACTCAGCACGAACACTTGACCGTGATACTCAGGACGATAGAAAACTTGGTCAGTTTGGCTCTGCAACCAATAACTAATCATACTGTCGGGATAGGTGAAGCTGACCTGTTCGGACTGAAAAGCTGAGACTGGAAACTGAACCGCACGACTCTGCCCGTTATATCCTTCTTCAATCCACACTGCTATTTCAACTACAAAATAGTGAGGATAGGCTGAGATGGGTCGCCCTCCCTTGCTGATGAATGCTTGCCTGACCCAATGTTCAGCTTCTCGCCGTTGCTTCAAGTATTTCTCAGGATCTCTAAATCTTTGATAAACCGACCCCGCCCGATCGCGCAGGTTTGAAATCACGCTCAAGGCGTCTTCGTCAGCTAAAGAAGACAAGGTTTGAAAAGGAGCATCATCTTTGTGGTGGTAGTGTGTCAGCATCATTCCGGTTTAGTTGTTAAGGAACAAATCATCTTAGAACATCAGCAATTTGATCCCATTTCATGACTTCTGCCAAATCAATCGCTGTAAACCCATCCGGATTCTTAATCATCTTATCGGCTCCATATTTTAGTAATAATTTAACAGGAGTTAAGTTGCCAGCCAATGCCTCATATTGCAGCATAGTCCAGCCATTTTCATCAATTTGATGGACAATCTCAGAATTTCCACTGAATTCACAATCAAATTTCACTGTCATATTCTCACTCATGGGATGTTCGCCGATTTCATATTCATCCTTATTTCTTGACTCTTTATTTAAATAGCTATCAGGAACAATTTGGATTTCTCTCGGATCGCCGAATTCCAAACCCCAGGCATCATCATGTACACGCCTTTGATCGCTATTCATTTTAAGGCGTATTGCATTAACAGTATATGCACCATAAACTATCCCATTAATAGAATATATCCAATCATCAATATCATTGAAGCCCATCACGATCGAGTCGCCCGATCCAATTCCATCTATCCATCTCGGATCGTTCAATAAATCTCCACTAACTTTCAGACCATCAAAGTTAACATTCTCTATCCACATATGTTCAACTGATGGTGCAGAATCTGTCATCTTTCCAGTCGGAAATCCAAGTTTTACTGCACTTATATCAAGCCCAGGAATTATTCGCCGCCTTTCCCATGACAACTCACGCCAAAAATATTTAAATGATTCGCGTGCCTTCTTGCTAGCAAGATTTATATCTGGGTCATCACCCTCAAATCGATAAATATTTTGACTCATTTACCACTCCGTAGTTGATTGTTTTTGGAATGAAAGGCGATCGTAGTTAATTTTTCAAACTTGATTCAGTATATCCGATCGCACTAACAATCTCACTATCCAGATAACTCAGCCAGTTCTCCTGTTGAGTTTGAACACTTTGCACAAACGAGATCGACAGTATTGTAGGGTGCGTCAGCCCGCAGCGTTTCCCTTGCTTAATAAGCGATCGAGCTGACGCACCCTACAGGCCTCGTTAGTGATTTAAATGCGTAACAGCTTATATCACCACAAACCATAACTCTTCGCAGACTCCAACGAAATGTCTGGGAGATTGCGAGGCATATCATCCCATTTATTCTGTCCTTGTAATGCTTCTATAACGACTTGAAGTGGCTTTGAGAATATGGCTGGAAAATCCGCCTCTTATGGAAACTGAATCTTAAACGCTAACTGTTCCTGAGGTGGAGTGAATTGAGCGTTGACTCCTTCTTTATTACCTCTGGCATCAACCCGATACCAGCCAACTTCAGGTAAATGGATAGCATTGAAACCGTGCAAACAGTAAGGCGCACCTCGATCGTCAATACTCAACCGCTGGTAACAAAGACCGGCCGGAATGTCATTTGCTCTTAGTAACGCTGCTAACAAGTGACTTTTCGCATAACAATAACCTGTTTTGTGCTGAAGAACATCGGAAGCTCGACAGGTAACAGGACTCATTTGATAGTCATAACTGTGACGAATTTCATCTCGCACCCACTCAAAACACGCTTTTGCGATCGCCGTTGGTGTCTCATGTCCCGATGCGATTTGTTTAGCACATTCCATAATTTTGGGATGTTGCCAATCAATAAATTCACTCACTCACTTTTAAGTATTCTTCCATTTCCATGACTATTACTCTATTAACAGGATTTAGCACGAAGGACTTCCTTTAATGCCTCATCAATCACTGCATCACTGACACCTCGACGCTTCAAACTTGCGACTAGGGCTGTCACTGTCTCGCTCTCAAATCGTTCTAAATCAACGCGCAAACCTTGACCAATATAAGCACGAATTAATGGCTGATAACCCGAAAAACCTAACAATGGTGCAACTTTCTTCAGGTCTTCCACAACATCTTCGGGCATACGGATAGTCACGCTAGTCATTGGACGGTTGCGGTTTAATCGCTGCTTTAATGCTTCAACTTTCATACTCTGCCCTCTCCTGACGAGTTGCTTTACGTGCTGAAATAATCCGAATGACATTCTCTTCACGCTCAATGTGAACCACATACAGTAGATTCCACCGACTATCTAGCCCAATCACAGCATCACGCGCTTCGTCATTGCGGCTGGCATCAACGACAACTAGAAATGGGTCAAAGAAGGATTCAGCAGCTTGTTGAAAAGTAATCCCATCATGATTTAGGGGATTAATCCGCGCTTTTCCGTCATCCCATACAAAGGTAATGCCATTGAGCATGAAGTATACATTCATACTCCTTAGTATAGGTAAAATGTATTTACAATGTCAATACGTTATCATAGTACGGTCTGGTGCAGTGATTTCTTAGACCATATTTACTTTGCGGAGTTCTACGTTGCCTCCTTCAAAGACTTGAACCACGATCGGCATTGGCGATTCCTGGGATCGTACAGATGTCTTGGTTCGTCCACCGAATCGGTTAGGATGTATCCGTTCAACCTTAAACAATTGAGAAATAATGGCTCGGATCAACATTTCTGCTGACCCCAATGCACAGGGTACGGATAGTGATGATGTTATCACTGACACTGATAATGGTCGTCGCACCTTTGGCCTCGGTGGCAATGACTTCATCAATGGCTTTGGTGGCAATGATGAGCTGTTCGGGAATCTTGGCCGTGACACGCTACGGGGCGGGGCAGGTTCCGATACGATCTATGGTGGCCAAGATGGAGATGAGCTCTCCGGGGGATTGGATAACGACTTGATTTTCGGCAATCTTGGCACAGACGATCTGACGGGCGATCGAGGTGACGATCGAATGTTTGGCGGACGAGACAACGATCGGATCTCTGGAGGTGATGGAGACGATTTCTTGTCTGGTGATGGGGGGTTTGACATTTTGACAGGTGGCCCCGGACGAGACACCTTTGTGGTTCAAAATGAGCTAGCTACCAACTCTTTCGATCACTTATTTGACTTCGTTCTCGGTGAAGACAAGATTGCTCTTGGCGGTGGTTTATCGTTCAACGACCTACAAATCTCAACTATACCAAGAGAGGTTGCTAATAATCGGGCAAATAATGATTTACTTGACAGACAGTTTGCTCCGTGGTCAGGAGCAATCGCTATTAACAATGATCGCGATCTACTGATTACACTCAGATCAACGGGGCGGACGATCGCTCGTGTGAATAATCTACAAACAGGACAATCTCAAATTACACCAGCCAGCCTGACAGCAGAAAATTTCATCAGTATTTAGGACTTGGTTGCTCATCTACTTAGGAACTTATCCGCTGGGATAAACAACCCGGTTTCGTCAATATCTCTTGATTTGATGTAGGGTTTTGATCGGAAACCGGGTTGTTTGCGGCATATTCTTGAATCTCTGCACCGATGTCATATCAATTCCGGTTGCACCGATGTCATATCAATTCCGGTTACACCGGAATGATAAGAGGAGACGGCTTGGCCTTAGTCCCTACCGTGATTAATTGTAGGGACTAAGGCCAAGCCGTCTCCTCATTTCGACTAAAATCATACTCCGTTTCCATGACTATTCCTATTCCTCTCCCTCTTCTTTTCCATCCTCTGTGCTCTCTGTGTCCTCTGCGGTTCCTTCACTCTTTCCCGCATTAACCTCAATCTTTTGCTGATGACGTTCCGACGCAGTTGTTTGCAGCATTTTCAATTTTTCTGGGTCGGAATCCGATCGCCAAAACAAGCGATGACCCTTGATTTTGACGCAACTTTCCTCCAAACAGTTCAGCAATTCCCGCTCCTTAAATCCACCGGACTTATCAAAAATTCCCAACTTTTCCTCTTGGCGACTGAGCTTCGCAAACTTCTGATAATGCGGATAACTAGATGATACAAAAGCTTCTTTTTTAACTAAAATTGGCGGATTAGACAAATTAGAATAGTCTTGATAGCCGACAGAAAGACCGCGCAAATTGATGTGCATGGAAGTGTGAAGAACTGGATGTGGATCGGTATCAAAATCGGGATAAAATAAATAGGAAATTTTCGGTTTATTAGCATAAAATTTGATGATTGTCGCGCCGTCAAGTCTGCCGATTGTCCGGTTGGCACAGCCTTCGTAGAGTCGCAATAAAGGGTCTAGTTCTTCTAATGCAGAGACGTGAACCGAAAGGGAACCGTGTTGTTTGTAGCCGATCGCACTATCCTCGCAACAGTCCGCCACAATATCCGGTTTGCTCAGGCTATATAGCATTAAATCTGCCAAAGTGCAAGCTCTGTGATAACTGTCAAACAAACCCTTGATGTCATTGCGGATTTGAGCCGGAAGCCGCCGCATCGGAGGGCGATCGCCTAAACCGTTGAGAGCGAGATATACTAGCAAATCCTGGCGGCGCTTGTCGGCGATAGTCTCCCAATCATCCGCATCCGTTGCTTGCAAAATCACCCGCCAAGCGCGGTTAAAACTGTGAAATTCTTCCTTGATTGGCGCTTCTTCGGCTAATTCGCCCTTCACCGGGAGGCGGCCGCGATCGCTCACAAACGCCATCAAAGGAGCCAGCATTTCCTCGTAATCCTCAAAGCGCTTGACTTGCGATCGCACTCTGGGAGTCGATAAGCGCGATCGAAACCGAGAAGCCCGAAAACCCTCACCCTCCGCCGCATCCCGAAACACAAAATAGATTCCCAAAGCCACAGGAATCGCATCAACATTCAAAACTTGATCGATATAAACCTTCAACTCTTCCTGCTCGTAATACTTCTGAAAAGTATTGCGAGAAGTGATCACCCCATCCCCGTAAGCAATTTGACCTCTATCGCCATCATCAATCAAAACCTGAGCCGCCACCACCAATAAATTCTTAGTTAATTCCCAAGCATTTAGCAAAGATTCTCGGCGTTCCGCCAAAGATTCAATCACATTAATTACATAACCAATATTCACAATATCCGCACCAATTTGCGGAGTATCCGGCTGATAGTATGGGTCCCAACCCGCAGCAACATAACCCTCTTGGGCAATATATTTAACATCGCCACCGTAGCCACAGCCGTAATCAAAAAAAGTCATTCCATCAACAAACAAATCAGATTCCAAAACTAGACGCACAGGTTTAGAAATAGAGTTGCGTACCATCGCAGCTTTGTGCCGCTCAATCTTGGGAATTGATAACTCGCTATTCTCCTGTTTCAAACGCTCGACAACAGCATGATCGTGGATTTCAACACCGCAATATCCCAAATATTTAAGCCAACCATCGCGAGTGCCGATCGCGCTTGTATTGTCCAGCAGTCCCCATCCTTCCTCGCAGCGAGTCAGTCGAGCAAACTTCTCGTAATTGGGATAATCCGGTGTCACAAAAGTTTCTTTGCGGTGCAAAACCGGGGGATTTTCACTGTTGCTGTAATCGAAATATTTAACTTCCGCTGTTTCCAGATTAATTTGGATGCTGGTTTGTAAAGCAGGGTGAGCGTCTGTATCGAAATCGGGGTAAAAAAGATAAGATATTTTAGGTTGATTGAGGGAAAACTTAACTAAAGTTGCTTCATCAATATTTTCGAGATGGCGTCTGGCACAATTTTCGTAAATTACCAAGACAGGATTGAGTGCTGACAATGCCGAAACGTGAACGTAAAAAGCCGTTGGTAATTTTTTGCCTATTTTGCTTTCCCGACAGCACCGAGCTATTTTGGCCACCAGATTATCAACAGAAAATTCATTGATTTCTTCGGGCGCACATGGCACAGCATTTACATAACTTTCCCCAGCAAGAGGATTGTTTTCATGTAATAAAACTTCCCGAGCAAAAGCCATCAAAGGCGTTAGAATTTCTCCATTATTTTCTAATGGTTCGCTATGTGAAACAGGGTTTGTATCGGTATCGTAAGTCATAGGTTAACTCATCGATTTTTTCTTAAAGACTGGGCGGTTGAAACCGCGTCTATACAGACAAAACCCGGATGGTGCGCGGGTTGAAGATAATTAGACCGTGCGGTTAAAATTACCTTGTTTTCTTGAGTCAGCCGAGGTGTTCGGCGAGCGAAGTCGAGTCGCGGACATCGTTTGTTTGGCGTGCGATTTTAATCGCCGACTATAATTGCCGACGTATCTAACAACTTAAATATTAACCAAACATTCGAGTTTCCACAAACTCTTGAACTCTGGCTAAATGACTGGACAAACTCGCTAATATGCTTTCAACCCTCTCAATAGTTGACAATCCCGAAGCTGGCGGTTGAGATTGAAAGCCTCGCGCCTGATGCTCCAATTGTGCTGCTAAATCCGACATCTGAGCAACTCCCACATTTGCAGAAGTTCCCTTGAGACGGTGAGCTTGATATTCCACAGTTGACCAATCTTTAGCTTCTGCGGCTATTTTGGCAGCAGCCACATCAGCTTGTGCATTTCCCACAAATGCTTGCAAGAGTCGCTCGGGCAATTTGACATTAACCTGTCCGAGTTGCTGCAATCTGCTTTGGTCGAACAGTCCGTCGCAGTCTGCGTGTTCCCAAGCTTGCAGTTCGTGAAGCGAAGCTATCCCGCAGGGAATCGCCCTTGGTGCCGGCACAGCCACAGGCATTGCTGCTTCCAAAACTTCTGGATAATTTGTTTCTAATTGAGGATTTTGTACCAAATTAATACTTTTAACTCCATACTTATTTTTAAACTCAACATTTTGGGATTCATATTTTTTCAGCGCCACGGCCAAAGTATCTAAATCTACAGGTTTGCTGAGATAATCATCCATCCCCGCCGCCAGACACTTTTCTCGTTCTCCCGGCATAGCGTGAGCCGTTAAAGCAATCACAAAAGTATGCCGATCGCCCTTTTCTCGCTCCCTTAACTTTTTTGTCGTTTCATAACCGTCAAGTATTGGCATTTGACAGTCCATCAACACCAAATTATAGCTTTTTTGTGCCAGCAAGTCCAGCGCTTCTTGACCGTTGGAGGCGCAGTCAGCATGATAGCCTAAAGCTGTCAACTGTTCGACAATAACTTGTTGATTGATCGGGTGGTCTTCCGCCAGCAATATTCTCAGAGATGAGGGTGAATAGGGAGTAACATATCGAGAATTGACTCCTAGTAATTTGCAAGTATTAGCAGCCTCCAAGCTGTCAAACTCTCCCGTTCCCTTAACCGATGCCAGCAAAGCTTCAAGCAAGCGGGAAGGCCGCACCGGCTCGATTAAATAGCCGCTAAAACCATGACAGCAAAGTGCTTCAGCTTTTCGCTGTTCCCGCAAAGCAGTCATGGCGATTAACGAGGCAAATGTCGAGGTCGATCGCACTTTCCGGGCAAATTCCTCAGCATCCAAATCCGGCATTTGCAAGTCCACCAGCACCGCATCGCAGCTTTTTTCGCCTTCCTCTGAATGCCCAGAAATGCTGCTATTGGCATTTTTCAACCAAGTCAAAGCAGCAGCAGCGCTTTCTGCTTCGTAGCAGCGGGCGCCCCACCTTTGAGCGAGCGATCGCACCGCCGCCCTCTTCAAAGCGCTTCCCGAGACTACTAACAGCTTCTTAAGAGCAAGTTCGGCAGTCTGAGGCTCAACTTGCAACTGTTTTTCCAAAGGTACAGCAAACCAAAATGTCGAACCGTTGCCGAGAAAACTGCGAATCCCAATGGCACCTCCCATCATTTCGACTAACTGCTTGCAAATAGCCAAACCCAAACCCGTGCCTCCGTAAGCCCTAGTTGGAGAAGCGTCTACCTGAGAAAAAGATTGGAACAGTTTTGTCTGCCCTTCCGGCGAAATTCCAATGCCAGTATCGCGCACCGAAAATAGCAAATTTTCTCCTTGTCTGCCGTCTGCAAATCGGTTGCTCCGTTTCACCGTCACGTGAACTAAGACTTGGCCGCGATCGGTAAATTTGATCGCATTTACCGTCAAATTGAGCAATATTTGCTTCAACCTGCCCGAGTCGCCCACCAACTTTTTAGGCACCGCACTGTCAATTAAAAAATCCAATTCAAGACTTTTTTCCTCAGCCAAAGGTGCCACCATTTCTATCACCGATTCCAGGCAGCTATCCAAATCAAAATCTGCCTTTTCCAGCCGCATTTCTCCGGCTTCTATCTTAGAAAAATCGAGGATATCATTAATCACGCTCAGCAAATGTTCGGCACTGCGGAAAATAGTCTGAGCCGACTCCCGCTGTTTTGGTTCCAGAGGAGCGCGCAGCAGCAATTGAGCCATGCCCAAAACGCCATTCATCGGAGTGCGAATTTCGTGACTCATATTCGCCAAAAACTGCGACTTTACCCGGCTCGCTTCTAGGGCAGTTTCCCGCGCTTCCACCAACTCATTAATCTTGTCGGCTACCATTACCATTCCCCCCACTTGGCCGTCGGGATTGTACCAAGGGTGAGCTGCCCAGCGCAGGTATATAACAGAGCCGTCTGCTCGTTCCCAAGCATCTTCGCTCACAGAAACTACCTCACCCTTTAACACTTCTTGATACATCATTTTCCAGCGGTTTGGCGTATCTGGAAACAATTCGTAATGACTGAGATTTGTCAGGGACTGCCACTCAAAATTAAATTGAGTCAGCCATTGGTGAGAGTTAGCTAAATAGCGCATTTGGGTATCGAACATCGCCATTGCTACCGGCACGCAGGTAATAATTTGTTTCAGTTGCTGCCGTTCTCTTTCTAGCGCGTCTTCGGCTTGTTTGCGATCGGTAATATCGCTAATCATGCCGGCCATCCGCAGCGCTTTTCCTTGGGAATTTCGCTGGGCTTTGCCCTGGGAAGTGCAGTAGCGGTAAGCTCCTGAGGAGTGCAGCAGCCGGAATTCTACATTGTAGTCGATCGCTTGTTCTAGATGAGCTGCGATCGCCCGGACGATGCCGTCCTTGTCATCGGGGTGCAGGCGGCTGTAGAGAGCATCCATCGTGCTGCCAAATTGAGATCGCGCCAAACCGATAATTTCCAAAAGGCGATCGTTCCAATAAACCTCATTTTTACTTAAATCCCAATCCCAAATTCCGTCGTTCACTCCCTCTAAAACTAACCTGTACCTTTCCTCGCTTTCCTTAAGTTGTTGACTGGCATGAAACGCCTGAGATTCGGCGCGGTAAACGCGAAGGGCATTCTGCAAACTGCGCGACAAACTCTCAGCAGACATTTTGCCTTTAGCGATATAATCAGAAGCTCCCGCCTTCATCAATTCCACAGCAATTTGTTCGTCGCCTTGCCCGGTAAGTACAATTAAGGGAACTTTCAGCCCAGCTTCCCGTACATTTTTTACCAAACTCAGTCCGTCTCCGTCTGGCAAGCGGTAGTCTAGGAATACGCAGTCAAATTTGCAGTCAAATATCTGATTTAATAGCAGCGAATTTTCGGTTTCCTCAACCTCGCTTAACTTTTGAGATTTATCTGGATGCGAGAGTTTCGCCGCTGCTATACTAGAACTTTTCCTCACCGATAGTTTTGCCAGAGCATCGGCGCAGTCTTCGGCTTCAGTAACTTCTACCGAAACCCGAGCAGACTTGAGCGAGCGTTTGACCGCCATGCGATCGACTTCATCGTCATCAACTATCAGAATTTTGATAAGTTTGTCCATAACAACCGAATTGTGAATTAATCTGAAAAAAACTGCGGCATCCCAAAAGTATCTAAAACAAAGGTATAGCCTTTCTCAGAAAGATTCGCGGACGATTGGGCATAGGGCATAGGGCATAGGGCATAGGGCATAGGGCACGCAGGCATACCTCACTTTTTTGAGAACCGCTATACCGCTCCCAAAATCACAACAGCCATCTTGAAATTTTGCTGTTCTCTTTTCTATGGCTTAGGGAATTTCGCTCAGCATCCAGTATTTGTTGAGGGTAGCCATAACTTCCACAAAGTTAGAAAAAGTGACGGGCTTAAGAATATAACCAGCTACATTCAAATTATAAGCTTCTACCTTGTCTCTATCTTCATTAGAAGTAGTGAGGACGATCACTGGAATCGACTTCAACTTTTCATCCAGCCGCAATTCTCGCAAAAACTCGATGCCGTTCATTCTCGGCATATTCAAGTCGAGCAAAATCAATCGGCGTGCTTGAGGCATTGCAGGCTCTGTTTTGCTTTCTTGGCGCAATATATGCAGAGCTTCTAATCCGTTTGCTGCCAAGTAGAGGGGGTTAACAATGTTATTTTTTTTGAACGCTCGCCGGACGTTCATCACATCCACCTCATCATCTTCTACCAAGAGGATATGAATTTTTTTGTCTTCCATAAATCAGCCATTTTACAGATGTTTTTTAAGCGCCAGTCTGTATGGTGAGCTTCATTCAGCACCGATCGCGAACCCAGCAGGTCTAATCTCTATTGTGCTTTGTCAAGAATCATTTATGCCTGGGCCGATCGCAGTATATATCTGGAGGCTTCCACAGTTGACAGTTGACAGTTGACAGTTGACAGTTGACCCCCAGAGAGCGACCTCTACGCAGAAGTCCGAGGATTGAAGTAATGAATAGTCTGATTTTAATTTCTCCCTACAAGGGTTCCGGCTTTAATCCAATTCTTTCTGGTAAGTAAGCTCGAAACCTATACACGATCGGGCATTCCCTATCTAAAATCTCACATCTAAAATGGTATAATTTGCGATCGAGCTACGGTAAAATCTCAAACTCATCTATATTATTAATCGCCATGTCAGCCGATCGCAAACTCTACGAAGGCAAAGCCAAAATCCTGTACTCCACCGAAGACAGCGAAATCTTGCTGACCCACTTCAAAGACGACGCCACAGCCTTTAACGCCCAAAAACGCGGCAGCATCGCCGGCAAAGGCGAAATTAACTGCGCCATATCCGCCCACCTGTTTCGGATGCTAGAAGCCAAAGGCATTCCCACCCACTTCATCGACACGCCCGCCCCCAACCAAATGCGAGTCTGCCGCGTCGGCATCTTGCCCTTAGAAGTCGTCGTCAGAAACATTGCCGCCGGTAGTCTTTGCAAACAAACGGGAATCGCCCTCGGTACAATTATCAATCCGCCGCTGGTGGAATTTTATTACAAAAACGACGATCTGGGAGACCCGCTGCTAACCCGCGGCAGATTGCAGTTAATGCAGCTAGCTACCCCCGAACAAGTAAAGCAACTGTCGATCGCCGCCCGTGAAATTAACGAAATACTCAAAGAATTTTTTACCCTGTGCGGCATCACCCTGGTAGACTTCAAACTGGAATTTGGTATCGACCAACATCAAAATCTGATCCTCGCCGACGAAATCAGTCCCGACACTTGTCGCCTCTGGGACAACGCAGAAACTGACCCCGACGCGCGCGTGATGGACAAAGACAGATTCCGCCGCGACTTGGGCTCGGTAGAAAGCGCTTACCAGCAAGTTCTCCAGCGGGTTCTAGCTCAGAAAGTATAGAGGCTTGAAATGCGCTAGAATTGCACAGTTTGTACCCCTTCTGCCTTTAATGTCAGCAATCAGCCGTGAACAGTCATCAATTAAGTAAGTAGTAGTTCCGAATTAATTACACGAAATTTCGACTGAAACTCTTGCCTAGTAAGGAGTCTTTATGTAATTATTTTTGTGTGGTTATTTAGCGGTCAGTCGATTTTAAATTTTAGATTTACTTCACAAATGAATCTGGGAGGTTGAACTCTTAGTCTAAAATTTGGGGAACACTACGACAGCCCAGCGGGGGATAGATAAACAGTTGACAGTTGACAGTTGACAGTTGACAGTTAACTAATGACTCATGACTAATGCTGTTCGCGAGCTCCGAGACTCGCACTAATGACTAATGACTAATGACTAATAGACCTCTTGCAAAAATCGGAAAACACCCTGAAATCATCTGCGTTTATCTGTGTTTATCTGTCTGACATCTGCGGTTGAAGGATCGCTCAAAGACGACTAAATAATGTCGTGTGTGCGATCGCCCAAAAGAGTGAACAAAAATGCGTTTATCTGCTGTATTGGTGGCAGTTTTTACTGTCTCAGCAACCTTCGGATTATCAAATTCGGCAAGTGGTCAAACATCCTACTCTGAATCAACAGAGGAAGCTTTGGCTGCCGTTCCTTCCGCCCCGTCGATCGAATTACCCGATCGCCCCGTTCCAGAATTAACCCAAAATTCTCCTCAAAACCGCACAGCCGCTAACAGCAGCCCAGCGGCAGCCCTAAAAATAGCGGCGGCCCCTCGCAGAGGAGAAGACGATCGCGAACCCCCAAACCGAGTCACAGACCCAGTAACCCCGGTTTCGCCCGCACAGGTGCAACTCCAACCGGAGATTGCATCCAATCCCGTCGCCTCTAGCAGCCAAAATGCCCTGCCAGAGGCACAAGTGGCTAGCCCGCTCCCCCCCTCGGAGACGGGTGTTTCGCCCACCTGGGTTGCCGTAGAGCCTCGGAAACAGGACGAATCAGGGGCGATCGTCCAAAACGCCCAAGTTTCTCCCAAACCAGTCCAGGATGAATCAGGGGCGATCGTCCAAAACGCCCAAATTCCCCCCAGACCGGCCCCGGCTAGACCGGCCCCGACCAGACCGGCCCCGACCAGACCGCCGGCTAACACCCTTCCGACATTGCCCTCGGGCCCAGGAACACCGCAGCCCAGACCAGCCCCCGCACCAGCCGGGGCAGCAGAACCGCAAGTGCTAGTTGCCGAAGTTACCGTTACCGGGGCAACCGGAGACCTGGCAAGCGAGATTTACCGAGTCATCAGCACCCAACCGGGACGCACCACCAACCGCAGCCAACTGCAACAAGACATCAACGCCATTTTTGCCACCGGCTTTTTCAGAAACGTGCGTGCAGTCCCGGAAGACACCCCCTTAGGCGTTCGGGTGAGTTTTATCGTGCAGCCAAATCCGGTGCTGCGGGGAGTGACAATCACCGGTCAGCAAGTGCTGCCCCAAAGCGTAATTGACGATAGCTTCCGCGATCAGTACGGCAAAATTCTCAACCTCCGCCGCTTTGAGGAGGGAGTGAAAAAAATTAATGCCTGGTATCAAGAAAACGGCTATGTTTTGGGCCAAATCACTGATGCGCCACAAGTAGCAGACGACGGCACTGTCACCTTGGTAGTGGCAGAAGGCCAGATCGAATCCGTTGATGTCCGCTTCCTGAACAAGGAGGGAGAGGCAACGGATGCGACCGGTCAGACGATCGGAGGTAACACCCGCCGCTATGTCATTACCCGCGAAGTACAACTCAAGCCTGGAGACATCTTTAACCGCACCAAGGCGGAAAGGGATTTGAGGCGAGTGTTTGGTTTGGGGATTTTTGAAGACGTGCGGCTTGCTTTGGAACCGGGAACGACTGACCCCCGCAAGGCAAGGGTAATTGTCAACGTCATTGAGAAAAATACTGGTTCTCTGGCTGCGGGTGCGGGTTTGAGTTCCGCGACGGGCCCGTTCGGTACGCTGAGTTACCAGCAGCAAAACTTGAACGGTAGGAACCAAAAATTGGGGGCTGAAGTACAAATCGGGCAACGCCAAACGCTGTTTGACTTGAGTTTTACCGATCCCTGGATTGCGGGCGATCCTTACCGGACTTCTTTCACGGCTAATATTTTTAGAAGGCGATCGATCAGCGTGATTTTTGACGGCGGCGAGAGGGAAGTCAGATTGGCAAATGACGATCGACCCCGCATCGTCCGCACCGGTGGCGGCATCAATTTTACCCGTCCCTTGTCGCGCGATCCTTTTGCAGATTCTGAGTGGACAGCTTCACTCGGTTTGCAATACCAGCGAGTCTCAATTACCGATCGCAAAGGCCGGCGCGAATCCGAGGATGCACTCGGCAACCAGCTAAGTTTTAGCAACTCTGGTTCCGATGACTTGACAACCATTCAAGCAGGTGCTGTGCGCGATCGGCGCAACGACCCCCTCCGCCCCACCAGCGGTTCCCTGCTCAGATTTGGCATGGAACAATCAATTCCTGTAGGTTCCGGCAGCATCTTGCTCAACCGCCTGCGCGCCAGCTACAGCTTTTACCTACCAGTCAAGTACACAAACTTTACCCCCGGCCCTCAAACCCTGGCATTTAGTTTTAAAGCCGGCACCGTATTCGGAGATTTGCCTCCCTACGAAGCCTTTGCCTTGGGTGGCGCCAACTCGGTGCGCGGATACAAAGAAGGCGACATGGGAGCAGGCCGCAGCTTCCTAGAAGGCAGCGTGGAGTACCGTTTCCCGATTATTTCGTTTATCGGCGGAGCGCTATTTTTGGATGCCGGCACCGACTTGGGCACGGGCAAAGATGTCCCCGGCGACCCGGCTGGTGTTCGCAGAAAGCCCGGTAGCGGTTACGGTTACGGCCTCGGCGTGCGGATTCAATCTCCTTTAGGCCCGATCCGGATCGATTACGGTATCAACGACGGCGGGGACAATCAAATTCACTTTGGGATTGGCGAGCGATTCTAATTGAAGAGTCATTAGTCAGTAGTCATTAGTCATTAGTTAGGGGTAATGGGTAATTGGTAATTGGTAATTGGTAATTGGTAATTGGGGAAAAGGTAATTGGTAATTGGTAATTGGTAATCGCTAATTACTGATTCTCCCTCTCTCCCCCTCTTCCTTCTTCCCTCTTCCTTCTTCCCTCTTCCTTCTTCCCTCTTCCTTCTTCCTTCTTCCTTCTTCCTTCTTCCTTCTTCCATGACTCAAAGTACCTTAAAATCTAAATTTGAAGTGTCGGGAATTGGTTTGCACAGCGGCGAACAAACTCGCGTCCGAGTCTTGCCCGCTGCGGTGGGAGAAGGCCGCTATTTTGTCAGAATTGACTTGCCCGGTGCTCCGATAATTCCGGCAACAATTGAGGCGGTTTGTCAGACTGCACTTTCTACTGAATTGGCTGGTGCGACAGGTGATCAAATTCGCACTGTAGAGCATCTATTAGGCGCTTTGGTGGGGATGGGAACGGATAATGCTCGAATTGAGGTTGATGGGCCAGAAGTACCGCTGCTGGACGGTTCGGCTCTGGTTTGGGTAGAGGCGATCGCCCATAGTGGCCTAATTCCTCAAGAATGCCAGGAAGAGCCAAATCCCTCATTCGTCCTGACTGAGCCGATTTGGGTGCGTCACGGGGATGCTTTTGTCGCCGCCCTACCGTCGGCTCAAACTCGGTTTAGTTACGGAATTGATTTTGAGGAACAGGCGATCGGCAATCAATGGTACAGTTGGTCGCCAGAGGTAGAAAGTTTTGCCAGCGCGATCGCCCCAGCCCGCACTTTTGGACTTGCCCGCCAAGTTGAACAATTGCGACAAGCAGGTTTGATCAAAGGTGGTACCCTAGAGAACGCCCTAGTTTGCGATCGATCCGGCTGGCTCAACCCGCCCTTGAGATTTGTCAACGAACCAGTGCGGCATAAAATCTTAGACTTAGTAGGCGACCTCAGCCTGCTGGGAACTTTGCCAAAAGCTCATTACTTGGCTTACAAAGCCAGTCACAACCTGCACGTCCAACTTGCCAAAGCCCTGAACTCCCAAGCTGGGAGCATCTCATTTTCGTAAACAGCATTGTTTTGTTTGAGTGCTGTCCCTGCTCGCGTATTGTATAAGCAAAACTGAGATGCTTCCTCCAAACAGAGGCCGTGCTACAGACAAGTTAGAAAAGCTTCCAGCTTGTCCGTAGCAGTTACAATTCACAAACCTAGACGCGATCCCTCGCGTTTTTACCACACTCAAAAGTCTTCAAGCAATGTCCACGCTGACTGAAGTTAACACCCTCAATACTGCTAATTCCGAATCCGTTTCCACAGAAAACGGTGAGAATTCTCCAGCGGTTAAATCTACTTTTACTCTCGAAGAAATCCAGAAAATATTGCCTCACCGCTATCCTTTTGCACTCGTAGACAGGATTGTTGATTACGTGCCGGGAGTGCGGGCTGTAGGAATTAAAAATGTGACTTTCAACGAACCACATTTTCAAGGGCATTTTCCCGGAAGACCGATTATGCCGGGTGTCTTAATTGTCGAAGCGATGGCTCAAGTTGGCGGTATGGTTCTCGGTCAGTTACCGGACATTGAGCAAGGATTGTGGATGTTTACCGGCATTGATAAAGTCAAATTCCGCCGTCAGGTTGTACCGGGCGATCGGTTGCTGATGACTGTAGAATTGCTCTGGGTAAAACGCCGCCGCTTCGGAAAAATGCAGGCGATTGCAGAAGTGGACGGACAAAAAGTTTGTGAAGGAGAATTGACGTTTTCGATGGTAGATTAAATTGTTATTGGTTATTGGTTATTGGTTATTGGTTATTAGTTGTTGAGGAAATTTTATTTGTTCCTGATGACAACTGAAAACTGACAATTGACGGGACTACTGATACTAAATTCTGGTTTGTTACTCCTTGATGATTCGGCGATTGAAATCGCTACTACACAAGCGAAGTCCGCCTCCGCGGACTAAGAAATAAACGGGGTATTTAAGCTTGATTTGGCATGAAAACTGAAAACTGACAACTGAAAACTGAAAAATGCTTACTTTGATTCACCCAACTGCTGTGATTCATCCCCGCGCCGAACTGCACCCGACTGTAGAAGTGGGTGCTTATGCTGTAATTGGGGAAAGAGTGAAAATCGGGCCGGAGACTAAGATTGGTGCCCATGCAATTATCGACGGGCTAACAGAAATAGGTGCTCGCAATCAAATTTTCCCTGGTGCGGCCATTGGTTTGGAACCTCAAGATCTCAAATATGAGGGTTCTCTGACTAGGGTGACAATTGGCGACAACAATGTGATTCGGGAATACGTGACAATCAACCGCGCTACTGGAGCGGGGGAAAGCACGACGCTCGGCAATAATAATATGTTGATGGCTTACGTTCATGTGGGCCATAATTGCGATATTGCCGATCGAGTAATCATTGCCAACGCTGTAGCCCTAGCGGGACACGTCAAAATTGAGTCTCAAGCCAGACTCAGCGGGGTTTTGGGCGTTCATCAGTTTGTCCACATCGGCCGCTTATCCATGATCGGTGGCTTGAGCAGGATCGATCGAGATGTGCC